>JAOADD010000048.1 GCA_026417495.1 Ignavibacteria bacterium | reverse complement strand
AGTACGGGCAGATTCGTTAGCAATGGGAGCAGGGACAGTTGAGAATTGCGCAGTTGATTACATTGTCAAATGGCCTGGAAAGGTAGATGTGTGGCTGGACTATGTCAGAGTAGATGACTCCTGGGCTCACTTCCTGTTTACTGATAACCTGGAAAATGAAGGGAATCCGGACAATCCCAACCCGTGGAAATTCCACCGAAAAATCAAAGAAGAAGTAGACGCATTCAAAGATATCGAAGGGCTTGCATACTTCTGGGTAGATGAGGTACAGTTTGCTAATCTTGAATGTATCGCTGAGGTTAACAGACTGCTTAAACTCTACTCAAATAACAAATTCTCTCTACTTTTTATCACTGACCCCAGAGCATTTATTGGATGGACTGGGCTAAAATTTGTAAATGATATTGACCTGGCTATCTGGGATAGTTGTATCAATTTTGCTTATAACATCGGTGCTATAAGTCCTATTATAATAAGAGAAAATTTTTAAAATAATAATTTCCAAAAATTATATTTCTTTTTCTTTTAAAGAAGGTATTAATCCCCGTTTACTTGATTTTATGAAATCTACAATATCCTTTACATTACCTTTTACTTCAAATGTATCTTCAACTTTTTTAATTGCATCCGAAATATTATATTTCGAAAAATAAATAATATTGTATACATTTTTTATTTCGTCTATCTCTTCCTCTGTAAATCCTTTCCTTCGCAAACCAATTATATTCGGACTTATATATCTAACTGGGTTCCTTGCTGCGAGTGAAAAAGGTGGAATATCTTTACCTATCCCTGTCATCGCAGGAACCATACAATATTTACCAATTTTACAAAACTGATGAATACCTGTCATCCCTCCAATATTAGCAAAATCACCAATTTCAACATGCCCTGAAATCGAAGTACCAACAGTCAAAATAACATTATTACCAATAATTACATCATGCCCTATATGTACATGATCCATAATAAAACAATTCTCACCTATTACAGTCTTCATATTATGTTTTGTCCCTTTTGAAATCAAGGTGTGTTCTTTTATCACTGTCCCTGCCCCAATCTCAACTGTCGTATTTTCCCCTTTATAATCATATGAGTTAGGAATACCTCCAATGACGGTTGCAAAATAAATTTTCACCCCATCAGAAATTCTAGATCCATTATAAATCATAACACTACTACCGATATAAACATCATCACCAATGATAACATCATCTTCAATAACTGAAAAATCTCCAATATGAACATTCTTACCAATTATCGCTTTTTTACTAATACTATTAATTGCCATGGTATATTTTTTTCTTTTAAATTATAATAATACTATTAAACTTAAAATGTATTAATTATTAATTATTATTTTGATGATTTTTATTTTTTTAATTATTTTTTCAAAAAAATCGTAATTAATATGAAAAGATGTCTAATACTTATAACATTATTTTCAATAATACTAAACTCAAATTTATATTCTCAGAACTGGTATACTTTCGCAGGTAATAATCAGAAAAACGGTGTTACTAAAATGTCTGGTCCTATTTCCGTTTCAACTCCATATTGGACTGTAACAAGTACAAATTTCTCTTACTGGGGAAATGCTGTATATACATTTGGTGATAAATTTGTGACAGCAAGAGTATCTTTATCACCCTACAAAGGTATCGTAGAACTTAGAAGTTTAACAACAGGTGAATTAATATGGCAAAAAACAGTCAACGATAGTGCTAGAATGTATGTCGTCGGTTTTACGGAAGATGCTGTTTATGCTCATGACTATTTAGGAATGAAATTATATGCTCTTAATATATCCGATGGTTCAATTAAATGGTCAATTAGTGCTAATATGTTCCCAGGTAATACTGGAATATGTTTTGCACCTGACGGTGATCCTATAATATTCCAAAAAAGGTTAGATAGAAAAACAGGCACTCCAAAATGGACGAATAATTATGTGATCCCTGTTAGCCCTGATGGTGGATATGTTGTATATAATAACACATATTATCACTGGACAGGAGCCATTGGAAGTCCTATAAAACTAATTGCAATTGATATTAATACTGGTCTTACTAAATATATGACCAATGCACTTCCAGGAGCTGGAGATCAAGAAAACGATTTAGTTGTAGGTCCAGATGGTACAATATATATTGCTAGAGATGGTGGTTCTTTACACGCATTTATTGATAATGGTACAGGTTTTGTGCAGAAATGGGCACTGACCCCAGCAGTTCTTGTAAAATCTATTGGACCTAATAATGTCTTATATTGTGCAAATGTAAACAACGGTGTATTTAGTGGTAAACTAATGCGTGTTAATGGAATGAATGGAATTGTTATAGACTCTGTTTCAGACAATATTCCTGCAGGGTATGTGACAGTTGATAATGATTCAACTGTTTATGTCAATACTGTGGAAGCAGCAAATGGAAGGTATTTTGCATTTACTCCAGATTTGCAAACTATAAAGTGGCAACTAAATATTCCCTACACTTATTATTCTGGTTGTCCTATTGGTAAGGAGGGTGTTTTTATCACAATTGGTAATGGTTATCAAATAACTGCGTATAAACCAAATATAAACAGGAAACCAGTAGCAGATTTCAGAGTTAGTTCAAGAGATATTTTTACTGGAGATTCTGTAAACTTTTATGATCAGTCTTCTTATTCCCCTACTTCCTGGCAATGGACATTTACAGGTGCAACACCATCATCTTCAACTCTACAAAATCCAACTGGTATTAAATATCTAAATACAGGGGTTTATGAAGTAAAACTGGTTGTCTCTAACTCCTATGGTTCAGATACATTAATAAAATCATCATACATTTTTGTAACTCAATCAAGTGCAATAAAAGAAAATAAAAACGAAAATCCAAATACATATAAATTATATCAGAATTATCCAAATCCTTTCAATGTTTTCACGGTTATTACTTACGAATTACCAAAGAGCGCATTAGTTGAATTAATAGTTTTCGATGTAACAGGAAAGTTAATAAAGTCACTTGTAAACGGATACCAAACATCAGGAAAATATAATTATACTTTTGACGCTTCTGAATTATCAAGTGGAGTTTATTTTTATCAATTGTCAATAAATAATGGATTGGATTATAAAGAAATAAGGAAGATGATTTTTATTAAATAATCTTCTCTAATTACAAAATAAATTTTAAAGATAAGATTATTTTACATATCGAAATTGGAAGATTGTGAATACCATTCCCTAATAATCCCCACTCGCTCCACCTCCACCTGAGTCGCCACCACCACCTGAAAAACCATCACTACCACCATTTGAAGAAGAATAATCTGAATCATATAAGTTTGAAGAATAAGAACCGCTCTCTAAGTTTGATGATGAATATCGTGAATTTTTGTATGAGTGTTTTCTACTAAAAAGTACAAAATAAAATATAAAGCTGAGTATCACAATCATTACAATAGCAGGAATTAAATTTAGCCACCACCATTTATCCTCCCCCTTCTTATTATTACTGTTAATCTTTTCCTGTTGAGTATATTCTCCTTTTGTTACTTTTATTATTGAGTTAACACCATTAACTATCCCCTGAAAGTAGTTATCTTTTTTAAGCTCAGGGACAATTTCATTTTGAATAATTCTCTTAGCGAGAGCATCAGGTAATACCCCCTCGAGACCATATCCAACTTCAATCCTTACTTTCCTATCCCCTTTTGAAATTAAAAGAAGTACACCATTATTTTTAGTTTTTGTCCCAATTTTATTAAACTTGAATATACTATTTGCAACAGTTTCAATCGTTTCACCATTTAATGAATTTATCAAAAGCACACATATCTGAGTAGATGTTGAGTCATCAAAAGCTTTTAAACTCATTCTCAACTCTTCTAACTGTTCTTTGTTTAAAGAGCCAGTTTCATCAGTCACATAATCAGTAATTTTAATCGGATTTTTAGTTAAAGATTGAGAAAATAAATATGGTGATATAAATACCACCAAAAATAAAATAAAAAACCGAAAAAAAATTTTCAAAAATAAAATTATTATTTAATAAAAATTATAAATTTAAAAAATAAAAATAACAGCTTTATTACTTTTTCAATCTATCCTGAATTTTATCTAACTCTTCTAATAATTGTTTTGGAAGTCTATCACCAAAAATTTTATAATACTCTCGCATTTCTTCTACTTCCTTAATCCATGCTTCTTTATCAACATAACATAATTTATCACAAGTTTCTTGACTAATATTTAAACCAGTTAAATCAATTGCACCTTTTGCTGGAAGAATTCCAATTGGTGTTTCTATATAATCACCCCTATCATCAATTCTTTCTATAATCCATTTTATTACTCTTATATTCTCTCCATAACCAGGCCACATAAACTTTCCATTTTCATCTTTCCTGAACCAATTGACATAGAATATCTTTGGAAGTTTATTTGGAAAAGTCATTCTTCCTATTTGTATCCAGTGGGCAAAATAGTCAGCCATATTGTAACCGCAGAAAGGTAACATAGCAAATGGGTCGTGTCGCAGTTTACCAACCGCACCTGCAGCAGCAGCGGTAGTTTCCGAAGCAGCTGCGGAGCCCATAAATACACCATGATTCCAGTCATAAGCTTCGTAAACTAAAGGAACCACAGAAGAACGCCTACCCCCAAATAAGAATGCACTAATTGGAACTCCATCTGGATTTTCCCATTCTGGGTCAATTACAGGACATTGTGAAGCAGGGGTTGTAAATCTTGCATTTGGATGCGCTGCATTTCTTCCACAATCTGGAGTCCAATCTTTTTTGTTCCAATCAAGTAAATGCTTTGGTTTTTCTTTTGTCATACCTTCCCACCAAACATCTCCATCATCAGTGAAAGCAACATTTGTGAAAATTGAATTCTTTGTCAATGTTAACATTGCATTTTCATTAGACTCCATAGAGGTTCCAGGGGCAACTCCGAAGAATCCATATTCAGGATTGATCGCATACAACCTACCATCAGGCCCAAATTTCATCCAAGCAATATCATCACCTACTGTTTCAACTTTCCAACCAGGTAGCGATGGTTTCATCATTGCAAGGTTAGTTTTTCCACATGCTGATGGAAATGCAGCTGCAATATATTTCTTTTCACCATTTGGAGGTGTAACCCCAACAATAAGCATATGTTCGGCTAACCAGCCTTCATCTTTCGCCATAACAGAAGCAATCCTTAAAGAAAAGCATTTTTTCCCTAAAAGTGCATTGCCTCCATAACCAGAACCGAAAGACCAAATCATTCTTTCTTCAGGAAAATGTGTTATATATTTTATTTCATTACATGGCCAAGAAACATCCTGCTTACCATTAACTAAAGGATATCCAACACTATGTAAACAAGGGACAAAATCTCCATCTTCTCCTAAAATATCAAGCACTGCCTTTCCCATTCTTGTCATTATTCGCATATTCACAACTACATATATAGAATCTGTAATTTCAACACCAATATATGATATTCTTGAACCAAGTGGTCCCATTGAAAATGGTATTACATACATTGTTCTTCCTCTCATACATCCATCATAAAGTTTGAGCATGATACTTTTCATTTCGTCTGGATCCATCCAGTTATTTGTAGGTCCAGCATCATCTTTATTACGAGAACATATAAATGTTCTATCTTCAACTCTTGCCACATCTTTAGGATCAGAAACTACCCAATAAGAATTTTCTCTTTTAGGAATTGGAACAAAAGAACCATTTTCAACACAAATTTTTATGAGTGCATCATTCTCTTGTTGAGAACCATCGCACCAATGTATTTTCTCGGGTTTGCATAATTTTGCAATTTCATCTACCCAATTTAATAATTTTTTATTTTTTGTCATCTTTTTCCTTTTTAATTTCTTGATTTTCATTTTTAAAACTCAAATCCATTTGCTGAGTTTTCTTACTACTCGCATATGTTAACCTAATCTCATTAGACATTATTAATGAAATAGGTTTTGTACCTTCAAACTTACTTAAAATAATTTTTATCATACTCATAATAGGAACCGCAAGAAACATACCAACAATTCCCCAAAGGTATCCCCAAAAAATAAGTGCGAAGAGAATCAGTATTGGACTTAAATTTAATTTATTGCCAAATACTTTTGGTTCAACAATATTACCCATTACAAAACCAATTGCTGATAATAACAAGAGAACGATTAAAGGTATTCCGAGACTGCCATATTGAAGCAATGCAGACAAGAAAGGAATAATTGTAGAAATGGTAGCACCAATATTTGGTATATAAGCTGCAAGGAAGATAAGAAAAGCCCATACGATAGCGAAATCCACATTAAAGATTACCATAACAATATAAGCAATTACAGCATGAACAAAATTAATTAATGATTTATTTAATAAATAACTTTTTATATCATCAAAAACATCATCTATTGCATTTGAAATTGCAGTTGCTTTTTTAAGTGTATACGCTTGTTTTAATCTTTTTTTGAAGTCCCTTATCTCTGTAATTATAAAAACGACATAAATTAAAATTAAAATAAAATTAATAAACAAACCTGTTAAACTTGTTAAAATTGATTCTAATATTGAACCAATATTAATATTCTTAATAAATTGATCTAAATTAATATTATTTTGTAAAAATTCGAATATTGTTTTATTTGATTGTATTAATTTTCCTATTTCACCATAAAGCATAAGAAATTTGTTCTGATATGTTGGTGCTTGTGCTTGAAACGAACTAATACTTGTAAAAATGACAACACTCGATATATTAGCAATAATTAAAATGATAATTAATACAATTATTATTGCAAACACAGCCGGTACCTTTTTCTTCAGCATCCAGGAATAAAAAGGTTCAAAAATAAATGCTATAATTATTGCAACGAAAAATGGTATTAATACTGATTGAAGTTCTTTCAAGATAACATATAAAAGAACAAGTAAGATTAAACCAAAAACAAAATTTTTAAATTTATCAGATTTAACTTCATTCATAAATTATAATTTTTGATTACCTTATATTTAATAGGGTCTTCAATACCTGCTTGTTGAAAACCTCTTAATCTGAATGCACAACTATCACACTCTCCACAAGCAATATTACTATTTTTATAACAAGACCATGTCAAATGTAGAGGTACTTTCTTTTTGATTGAATTTATAACTATATCTTTTTTGGAGAAATGTATAATGGGAGTAACAATTTTTAATTCGGAAGATATCTTTGTTCCAAATTTAATTAATTGATTAAAATTTTTGAAAAATTCTTCCCTTGTGTCAGGATACCCGCTAGAATCCTCTTCAACAGCTCCAATATAAATTCTCTTTGCACCTAAAACCTCAGCCCAACTAACAGCAACAGCAAGGAAATTAGCATTTCTAAACGGAACATAAGAAGTTGGAATTCTTTTAGATTTTAAATCAGCTTTAGATACTTCTATATTTCTATCAGTTAATGAAGAACCACCTATTTGTTTAAAATAATTAAGATTGATAACTTTTCTATACCTTACCTTATAATAATCTGCTAAATCATTGAATGCTTTTAATTCTCTCTTTTCTGTTCTTTGACCATAATTAAAATGTAAAAATGCTAATTCGTATTTCTCAAAAGCATAAGCGGTGGTAAGGGCACTATCCATACCACCGCTCACAAGAACAATTGCTATATCTTTTTTATGCAATGTTTACCACAAATATTTAAATTCTCTTGCCTTTTTCTCAAGCTCATCCCTAAATTTAGGATGTGCTATCTGGATTAATTGCTTAACTCGTTCTCTTAATGTTTTTCCCCATAAGTCTGCAACTCCATATTCAGTTACAATATAATGAACATCCGCTTGAGTATCAGTAACACCTGCACCGTAGGTTAGAGTTGGAACAATTTTTGAAATTGTATCATTTTTAGCAGTTGAAGGAAATGCTAAAATAGCTCTTCCACCTTTACTTCTTGATGCACCTCTTATAAAATCAACTTGTCCTCCGAATCCTGAATATATTCTGTTTCCGATTGAATGTGAACACACCTGTCCTGTAATATCTACTTCAATTGCTGAGTTAATTGACACCATATTATCATTTCTGGCAATATTTAACGGGTCATTAACAAATTTTGTTGTTCTAAACTCGATAAATGGATTGTTATCTATATATTCATGAGTTTTTCTAGTAGCAATAACAAAACTTGCCACAATCTTTCCAGGTAACAATGTTTTTTTATCACAGGTAATAACACCCATTTCAATTAAATCAATCAATCCATCAGAAAACATTTCTGTATGTATCCCCAAATCTTTCTTCTCAGTTAAAAAGCTCAAAACTGCATCAGGTATAGCTCCTATTCCCATTTGAAGAGTATCACCATCTTTTATCATTGATGCAATAATTTCACCAATTCGTGTATAGACCCGTTGTTCTTCAGGTGTTATGTTCGGATCTACCATCGGAACATCGACAAGCTCCTGCTCACACTCTACCATATAATCTATCTTATCAATGTGAATAAAATTATCACCAAGAACTCTTGGCATTTTAGAATTAATTTGGGCAATAACAACTTTTGCATGCTCAGCAGCGGTTTTGGAAATTTCATTACTAACTCCAAAAGAACAATAGCCATGCTTATCAGGTGGAGATAAATTTAGGAAAATTACATCAATAGGAATTACACCTCTTTCAATAGCAATAGGAATTTCTGATAAAAAAATAGGTGTAAAATCTGCTCTCCCTTCATTAATGGCTTTTCTTGTTACGCCACTGGTGAAGAGAGCGTTATGCCGAAAATGGCCCTGCATTTCCGGATCTATAAAACGGGGTTTTTGAAAAATTGTTAAATGTGCTACTTCAACATCGTTTAACTCCTGATATCTATCACACATTGCATTTACAAGTATTTCGGGATAACAACTATTAGCGTGAAGTAATACACGGTCCCCTGATTTTACAACTTTTACTGCTTCCTCAGCAGATACTATCTTGGATTTATACTTACTTATGTACATGGAAATTAGTTTAATTTATAATAATTTATCGTATTAAAATACTATTTTTAATATATTAATTAAATGAAAAAATCTTATTAAAACTGAAAATTTTACTTGCATTTTAAATAAATCATTTTGTAATATTATTCCGTTTAAATTATAATATTAAAATATGTTTAACATTTTATTTGTTTCTTATGAAAAATTATTTTACCTAAAAAAATAAACAGTTATAAAATTTCACAAAAATCTTTTAAAATCATTGACGATATAATTTGAACAATTAAAATTTTGACTTTCTCATAATTATTAAACTTACATATTTCACAATATCAAAAAATAAAAAAAATATTATTATATCTATAAATAAATAAAAAATTGTATTGAAAAAGAAAAAACGCATCGTTAAAGATTTAACGATGCGAATTTAAGGAAATAATTGTGCTTAAACTACAAATTTCCTACCATTTTCTTTGGGTCTACTATCTTGCTAAATTCTTCATCAGTGAGCAAGCCAAGTTCAATTGCAGCTTCTCTAAGTGTTTTATTTTCTTTATGGGCTTTTTTTGCTATCTTTGCTGCGTTTTCATAACCTATGTATGGATTCAATGCTGTTACAAGCATAAGTGAATTTTCCAAATGACGCTTTATTACTTCATAATTTGGTACTATTCCAACAGCACAGTTATCATTAAAGGATTCACATGCATCACCAAGTAATCTAGCAGAACGCAAGAAGTTGTGTATCATCATTGTTTTAAATACATTCAATTCAAAATGTCCATTCATACCTCCAATAGAAATTGCCACATCATTACCAACGACCTGTGCACATACCATTGTAAGCGCTTCTGCTTGTGTTGGATTTACTTTACCAGGCATAATAGAAGAACCAGGCTCGTTTTCTGGGAAAATAATTTCTCCAAGTCCACTTCTCGGACCAGAAGCCAGCATTCGTAAGTCGTGCGCTATTTTCATTAAACTGCAAGCTAGAGTTTTCAATGCACCTGATGATTCAACTATTGCATCATGCGCAGCAAGAGATTCAAATTTATTCTCTGCAGTTTTGAATGGTAAACCTGTTAAATCTGAAATATATTTAGCAACTATTACATCATAGTTTTTTGGTACATTCAACCCTGTTCCAACAGCAGATCCACCTAATGCAAGTTCAGATAAATGAGCCAAAGTATTTTTCAATGCTCGCAAACCATGGTCTATTTGAGATGCGTAACCTGAAAATTCCTGTCCTAAAGTAAGGGGGGTTGCGTCCATTAAGTGAGTCCTACCAATTTTAACAATATCCCAAAAGTCTTTTGACTTTTGCTGTATTGTCTTCAAAAGTTTCTCTACTTTTGGAATTGTTACTTCGTGGAGCATTTTATATCCCGCAATATGCATTGCTGTTGGGAATGTATCATTAGATGATTGCGATTTATTCACATCATCATTTGGGTGTAAAACTTTTTTCTTATCTTCAAGTTTGCCACCACTCAGTACGTGAGCTCTGTTTGCAATAACTTCATTCACATTCATATTTGTTTGCGTTCCCGAACCTGTCTGCCAAACTACAAGTGGAAATTGATCGTCAAGTTTGCCTTCAAGAATCTCATCGCAGACCTGACATATTAATTTCATCTTATCTTCAGGTAAAACACCACAATCAAAATTAGCCATAGCAGCAGCTTTCTTAAGAATCCCAAAAGCGTAAATTATTTCTTTTGGCATAATCTCATTACCAATTCTAAAGTTTTGTAAAGAGCGTTGGGTTTGTGCACCCCAGTATTTATCAGCGGGAACTTTTACTTCTCCCATTGTATCGTGTTCAATTCTATATTCCATAGTTTTATTTATTTGTATTTATAAAAATGTTTTATTTAGTTTTTTTCCCATGTGTTGCAATAACGGTAGAGAAAATTCCTCCACGAACAGAAAATACACCTTTTACTTCAATCCATTTGGGTTTTAAAACTTTTACCATATCATTCAAAATTTCATTAATAACATTTTCATAAAATATTCCATCATTCCTATAAGATTGCAAATATAATTTAAGCGATTTTAATTCAACACATTTCTTATTTGGAATATAAGATATTGTAATTTTACCAAAATC
>JAOADD010000021.1 GCA_026417495.1 Ignavibacteria bacterium | reverse complement strand
AAAGATGAACGCGAAAAGATATATCCACATTCTATTGCTGAATCTGCAATGGGTATAACAGGATTTACAAAGCCAACAATGTATAGATGGATTACAAGTGATTATGGTAGAGAACATATTTTACATCCATTTATGAGAGGGCATTATCTAGGAAGTGGTAGTGCTGAAAGCGTTCTTAAGGAAGCTGGACTTGATGGTGAAAATATGTATAAAGAAGTTGTTAAGTTTATAAATAAACTATAACTTTTTACATAAAAACTAATTACCACTCAATACAGGTTTTTGCATAGAAGTTAAAACCTGGCTCTGACTTTATTATACCTCTAAAAGTAGAGAGATGGTTTCTGTATTCTTTATTGAAAATGTTTTCTATTCCCGAAAATATTCTTAACTTAAAATATTGTAAATCGAAATTACTTGTATTTAAAGATAAGTTAAATATTGCATATCCTGGAGTGGTAATTTCTCCTTGAGCAATTAAATCTTGTTTTGAAAATATTACAGAGTTCAAATCAAAATTCAACCAATCAGTTATCCAACCCTGGAAACCAACTTTTGTATTAAATGGTGGAATAGCAGGAAGATTTGTATTATTACCTGTATCTTCTCCCCTGACATAAGCTGCTATTAGATAAAAGTTAAGGTATTTATAAAAATTGAAGTTGAAGTTAAAATCAAAACCATATAATCTTGCAGTTCCAATATTGGTTTTTATATATGCTTGCCTGCCCTCATATGTCGTTGGTACCTCTGAAACAAGATTGTTAAACAGGTTTAGAAAAACATTTCCTGTAAAAGTAATGGATTGATTTTTTGATTTTAGAAATCCTCTCCATATTCTTATTCCTAAATCAAAGAACCAACCTCTTTCAGATTCTAATTCTGGATTTCCTAATTTTACAATATTTCCAAGATCAATGTATTGATATCTTTCTTCTAAATTAGGCGAACGGAAAGATCGTGCAATATTTAAAGTTAAGTCCAAATCTTTATAAATACTGTAAATAATGTTCACATTTCCACTCCATGAAGTAGTAGAAATATTTTTATCATTCCATATTAATTTCTGTCCCGTTGGAGTGGGGTTGTAGTTTCCATTTACGATTTCATACAATGGTTGTAGTAAACTTTTGTTGCTTATGTTAATTTTATCTATTCTACCCCCAATAGTTAATTTTAATTTCTCTTTTAGAAGTATGATTTCATCTTGTAAATAAGTACCTGCACTTAAATAATCAGACTCTGGAACGGGGCGTTCTCCAATAGTTTTTAGTGTAGTAGATAATACAGTATCACCTACAGAACTTAACACCTCAATTTTTTGATTACGCTCTCTTCTGCTGTCAAGAGTTCTTTTCCATATATCTATGCCAGTAATTAAGATGTTATTATCAAATGGTTTTAATAATCCCTGCAATTGGATTCCATTTATGTAATGTCTTCCGCTTGGAGTTATTGTTGTTACTGTTATTCTTTGCTTGGGAGTGGTTCCACTTGGGGGTTTTATTGTTACTTGATTCAAAGAGTTTTCTACATCGCGTAGAATGTAATGATAATAATATTTTAGAGAAATTGAACTTAATATTCTTGTGACATTATTGATTTTATATTCCGCACTATATAATTGCCTTCTTTCCTGTGGGTATTTAACAATTGCATTTTGTGGAAATAAAGAACTACCTCCTGGTATTCCAACATCTTTTGCATAATAGTTTTGATATTGGATTTTTAATTCATTGTTTGAGTAGGGAATTAACCCCAAAACTGCTGTAAGATAATAATCTGTGTATTGACTATTTGCCAATATTCCAGAAGGGGTTCTTGTATTTCCAGCATTTGAATAAGTGCCGCTTAGTTTTAAATAATAGCGATTACTACTTGTTTGTATAGATAACCTTGTTGAGGGATTATTATTTACGGTATTATATCCAATTTGAAATGAACCTCCTAAAATTTTCTTGTTATAACCTGGTGTTTTTGTATAAATGTTTACAACCCCACCCGTTGCTCCTGTTCCATAAAGTGTAGATGCGCCACCTTTAATTATTTCAACCCTTTCAATATCAGAAACATCTAACATTGAAAGTCTTGCTGATAAATCTGTTGCCGTTTCAATTCTATTTCCGTCAATAATTGTTACAATATTGTTTTTGCTTAATCCTCTAATATTTACATCTGTTCCCCAAATTCCATCTCTTGTGAGGAATATTCCTGATTTGGTTGATATAATTTCTGAGAGTGTTTTTGATGTTGTTTTTAATATTTGTTCTTTGTCTACTATTTCTATTGGCGATGGTATGCTTCTAATTGATTTTGTATATAAATAACTGGTTACATTTATTTCTTCAGTTTCTATTGGATTCGTTGCAAGTTTTATTATGATATTTTGTTCTGTGTATCTAAATACTTTTACTTCAATTTCTTTTGATTTATATCCAATTCTTGAAACTTTTAAAATATAACTTCCCTCTGGTACTTTTTTTATATAAAAAATGCCATCCACATCTGTGGAAGACTGAAAATTTTCTTTATTGTTATAAAGTAAAACAGAAACGCTACTAATTGGCTCACCTGTTTCTATATCTATTACCTTTCCTTTTATGTCACTTATATTTTGCGAGTAAGATTTAAGAATTGGTATAAATATTAGAAGTGAAAATAAAATATATTTTCTCATGATTGATTTATACATCATTTATAACAAAACTTTTTCTGATATCGTTTCTGCTATTGCCAAGCATGAGGTTGCAGCAGGAGAGGGAGCATTGCATACATGAAGTATGTTTTCATTTTCAACAAATAAAAAGTCATCTATTAAGTTTCCCTCAGAATCTACTGCTTGAGCTCTTACTCCAGCTGGTCCAGGAATTAGATTATTGATTTCTATTGCAGGAATTAATTTTTTTAAAGATTTTACAAATGCATTTTTGGAAAATGAGCGATAAAATTCCATAAATCCTATTTTCCAGTATTTTTTGGACATATTGTAGAAACCACTCCAGAATATGCTATCAAACATGTCTTTTAAGTCAAAATCGAATTTATTATATCCCTCTCTTTTGAATGAAAAAACAGCATTCGGACCAGCTTCTCTATCTCCTTTTAGTGTTCGTGTAAAGTGTACTCCAAGAAAAGGAAATCTAGTGTCAGGAACGGGATAAATCAAGTTTCTAACAAAATGGTGATTTTCTTTTTTTATCAAATAGTATTCACCACGAAACGGAATTATTTTAATTGTTAATTCAGGATTGGTGATTTTTGCGATTTTATCGGAATAGAGTCCTGCACAGGTAATCAAGAATTTTGTTTTATATGAATTTTTATTAGTGAATACAGAAATTTCTTTGCCTGCTTGAATTCTTTTTATATCAATAACTTTTTCATTTAAAATAATCTCGCCTCCAATGTCATTTATCAATTCAGAAATTTTTCTTGATACTTCTTTGAAATCAATTATTCCTGTTTGTGGTACAAAAATACCTCTTACACCTGTCGCAAAAGGTTCAATTGATTTAATTTCGTTGTTACTTAGTATTTTTAAATTATCTAACCCGTTTTGAGTACCCCTTTCATAAATTTTATTTAATGATTCTAATTCACTTTCGTCAGTTGCAACAATTATCTTTCCACATATTTCGTATTTTATTTCATTTTCATTACAGAAATTAATTAACATCTGATAACCTTTTCGGCAATTTTTTGCTTTAAGACTACCTGGTTTATAATATATTCCTGAATGAATTACACCGCTATTATTACCTGTTTGATGTAGGGATATATCTTTTTCTTTTTCAATAATTGCTATTTTTAAACCATTATATTTTTTTAACAAAGTATAACAGGTGCTTAACCCTATTATTCCTGCACCAACAATAATGACATCATAATTTTTAAAATTATAAAAATATTTTTTCATAATCTTCAATTTCTGCTTGCACTGAAATTATATCTTTAACTTCTGAAGTTTTTACATCTATTATAGCGGCTGTCAATTTTTCACCATATACACATCCTGTATCTACATTAATGTAATTTTTTTCATCTATCTTCACTTCTGAATTTGGAGTATGTCCGAATACCTGTAATTTACCAATTTTATTAGGAGTTTTTCTATTCCAGAGCATATTGATTTCTGGCATACCCTCAATAATCCCTGCGTGAGTAATTACAATATTTTCAAATTCTATTTTTATAGGTAGATTTCGGAAAAATTCTAAGTGTCCTAACTCTGATAGTTTATTTTCCAATAGTGGAAAATTTTTTCTGTCAATAGTTTCAGTGTAGCTCTTTTGGGTAATTTGACCACCGTTAACATAGAAAATATCTAACTCGCTACATAAATCAAGTTGTGAATATCCATTCACTCCTTCTTTAATGTAGTGTTTATACCCATCAATTGCATCAAGTAACATTTGTTCGTGATTTCCCCTAACTGGTTGTATTTTCTCGGTTATGCAAAACTCTACTACCTCTTTTGAAAAATTTCCCCTATCAATTAAGTCCCCTACACTATATATCGTGCATTTGTATTCCGAAATAAGTTTGTGTAGTTTTTTTAGAGTATTTATACAACCATGAATATCACCAATTACAGCAATTATATTTTCATTCATTTATATTCTGCCCTCAAAAATCATTTAATTAATTCTAAATATCTTAATATTATTTTTTCGAATTCTTCTGTGTATCCTTCGCTTTTTATTCTAAGAAAATCCTCTTGTAATGTATTTAAAGAGTTTGGACCAGATATTACAATTTCTGGTGGTGAATTTCTTATTACATTTTCTCCTGGTCTGGATTCTCTTTTTTGTTCAAAATCTTTTTCTCTTTGAGATAGTTGAAATTCTAACATTCTAGAAAGAATTTTATTTTGTCGTTCAATCGTTTTCTGATCAATTTTATATTCACTTAAATCTTTTATTATTTGCTCCATATCTTTTTCAACCTCTTTTAAGTCACCAAGTAATTTCTCTCCTGTTTTTTTTCTTTCTTTTTCAAACTCTGCATTTAGTTCTTCAAGGGATTTTTTTACTTGCTCTTGTTGAAGTTTTAGTTTCTCTATTTGGTCTTTCTTTTGAATGTCGTTATCAAATCTTCCTCTTCCATCAGTTCCTTTATTTCCATCCAGAGCTAATTTTTGAAGTTGCCCATTTATTCCTTGTTGTAGTGAAATAAGTTGTGCAAGCCTCTCCATTAACTGAGACAAACGGGAACTACTACCCTTTTTATTACCTGTCTTTGATTGTTGCTCCAACTGAGAGAGTAGATTATCAAGCATTTCAAGGGTTTTATCAAGAGACTCTTTTGCTTTTTCCTGATTTGGAATTGCTTGCTTTCTGTCTGACTGAGTTAAGTTTTTTTCCGCAAGCTCCATTCGCCTATATGCTTCACCAAGCTCCTTTCCAAGTTCTGGTGGAATTTGGAGTCCATCTTTTGTTAATTCAAAGAGTTCATCAATATTTTTTGATAATTTTGATTTTAGAGTCTTTTGTTCATTGGATAATTCCCCAAAGTTATTACCTGCTTGTGTTTTGTCTTTTAATTCTCCTTGCTCTCTACTTAGTTCTGCAATATCATTTTTAATACCTTTTAACTTATTCATCATTTTCATTAAAAAATTTTCTGTATCAAGTGCATTTTCAAGAGCATCCATCATTTCTTCATTTAATTCATTTAGGTCTTCCATTATATCTTCCTGTGTTTCCTCAGATTCTTTCAGATTTCCCTCTTTTAATTGCTGAGAGGATTTATTCATTTTATCAGAGGTCTTTTTAGATTCAAGCTTTTCTTTTATCCTTTCTAAATCGCTTGTGTTTAAGTCATCTTTTGTTTTTTTGATATTATCTAATAAATTATTAAGATTGTTTTTAAAGTTATTTAAATCATTCTTTAATTCGGTTTGTTTCTCTGAAAGTTTGTTTGATTCTTCTTGGTTGTTTTTATCAGCTAATTTTGTCTGCTCTTTTAGTTCTTGTTGCTTTTTTGTTATTTCATTAAGTTGTTTTGTTAAGTCACCAAACTTTTGCAAATTTTCTATCTTATACATTAATTTAAGAATTTCTTCAAGCTGCTTTCTAAAAGCTTCTTCATCAAAGTTAATATTTCGTAACTCGTCTCTAAACTCTTTTGGATTATCGTTTTTCAATGCTTTCTGAAGTTTCTTTAGCATCTCGCGAAATTCTTCTGTATTAATTTTATTGAACTGTTCTTGAAGTTCTAAGAATTGCTTTAGAGTTTTTTCACTTAAAACATTATTTTGTTTAAGTTCATTTAGAGTTTGATTTAGATTTTTTTCTAATGCATCAAGGTTTTGCTGTATCCTTTCTACTTTTTCTTCTAACTCTTTTTTCTTTAATGCTTCGTTTACACCAAGTTCTTCACTTTTTTCTATGTTCTTATTTAACTCAGCAATGTCATTTTCTATATTTTTTATATCTTCTAAAATTGAGTTCAACTTCTGTTTTATTTCTCCTGTATATTTTTCTGTATTTTTTAACAGTTCAATGGGGGAAATATATTTCAAGTATCTTCTTTCTGATTTTGTGATTTTTCCTGAATTATCAGTTACTTCAAAGTAGTATTCTATTTTTTGACCACTTTTTAATTTCGGTAAATACCACAAGAAGGGAACTTCAACTATTGATGCTTCTTTATTTTGTATTGCTATCGGAATAGTGTTGAAAATTTGGCTCGCGGAAGAATTATTGCTTAGTATACTATAATATAAATGTAATGAATTAAATCCATAATCATCTGAAATTCTTGTTCTTAAGATAATTGACTTTTCACCCTTTAATGAGTACTCTGTTTCGGCTGGTTCTATAATTCTTATTTGAGGAGGTAAGTCATAGATCACTTTTATTTCTAGAATGTTATTTTCCTTATTTACAGATCCATCATAATCATTTAGGACAAACCTATAATTTGTAGTTTGCTTAACTACTATTTTGCCGTTAGCTGTGTTCTTGTCGGTATTAAATGAAATAAAGTTATTTAATTTTTCGGTATTTGTTTGATTATTCTCTCTTTGTAAAAATTCTATTCCTGCTGATAATAATGGCTTATTTGAAACGATAAAAAACTCAACCTGGCTTCCTTCGGGGCATATAATGTTTCCATCTGTGTTTTCAAGTGTAAATTTTTGTATTCGCGTGTATTCTGGAGGTGTTACAACTATATTTAAAGATGTTACAGAAGGAAAATCCAATAATGATATTTTAAAAGTTTGTGATTTTACATTTTTGTATGAAAAATAATATTTAATTTCTGTATTGATGTTCTCTAAAACTGTGGTGAAAGTATTTTTTTCATTACTATTATTCTTAAGTATAACTTTTTTATTAGTTATCCATTGATTTTCGGGTGATAATAATTCTGTTGTAAATTCGATTTCTTCTATTATTAAATTGGGATCGAGAGAATTGAGCCTTGCGGTAATAATTAAATTGCTACCTTTTAAAGCTTTTGCATTCCCTGGAGTTACATCAAAATTTATACTCTCATTATCGAAAGTAAATTCATAATTGTAATTTACAAATTTGTTTATTGAAGAAAATAATGGTTTTGAAAAGACAATAAAACTCAATGATATTACTAAAACTACTAATATCAACCCAATAGAAAGTTTCTTAACAAAACTAAAAGGAATAAATGACGAAAAATCTTTATCTTTATATTTTTCTGCTGTTTTTTTTAAGTTATATTCAGCAATTAAGGGAGAGAAGTAGTAAATTTTTTTATTTTGAGGGTTTTCTGGTTGATTTCTAATTAATGATTTGTAAATTGATAAAGAAAAAGTAAGATCATCACCAATTTCTGAATGTAATTTTTCAAGTTTTTCTGAATACTTTTCTGTACAAAAATCGTTTTTGAAAATTTTTAAAGCACCTTTTTTAATAATATATATTACGGAAATGATTAAAGAAAGAATAATATAACTGGTTATAATACCCCAGAATGCAATAGTTCTAAGAAAACTGTCATAGTTAACAAATACTCCTGAAACAATTATTAAAAAAGATATTATAATGATAGATAGATTTAATATTAGGGTTCGCTTCAAAAAATAATAAACCTGTTCCCTTTGATAGGTAGCAGTTAATTTATCTTCTAATGAAGCTAGAGCTTCGTTTGCTGTAAGGGTGCTAAATGTCATTCTATTTTAAAACTAATTCAGTAATATATTTGTTTCAAGATATAAAAATAATAAAACAATGTTGTAATAATCTCTTTATTTAAAGAACATTAATTCTTATTTTTGAAATAAACCACATAAAACTATGAACTTAGAACAAACCCCTCCCAAAGGATTCAAGTTATGGATGATGACCATTCGCGCTTATGCATTTCCTGCATCCATCATCCCTGTAATTTATGGTTCCTTGCTTGCTGTAATACTTAACAGGGGAATCAAATTTGATTTCCTTATTTTCTTTCTAACTCTAATTGGCTCAATGTGTGTTCATGTTGGTGCTAATATTGTAAATGATATTTTCGATTACAAAAAAGGTATAGATAAAGAAAATAAAGAACTTGGAATTCCACACGGTGGTTCTATGGTGCTTTCTATGGGACTGGTTTCAATTGAAAAAATGAAAATTATTTCTATTGTGTCTTTTGTTATTTCTCTAATTATCGGAATTATTCTATGGTTGATGACGGGTATATGGGTACTGTATTTAATGATTTTTGGGTTGTTTGCTTCTATATTTTATACAGCAACACCGCTACAACTTAAGTACAAAGCTCTTGGTGATATTATGGTATTTTTAGCATTTGGAACAGGTATGACCTTTGGCGCATATTATGTTCAAACGAAGGAGTTCTCATGGTTACCTATTGTGTTATCTATACCATTAGGATTTTTAATTGATGCAATATTGCACTCTAACAATATGAGAGATGTAAAATTTGATAATTCTTTTGGTATTAAAACTATTCCGATTTTAGTTGGAGAAAAACTTTCTAAATATTTTTACTATTTCTTAATTATTGGTGCATATCTTTCAATTGTAATTTTTGTTATTCTTGGGTTATTACCATGGCCTGCGTTGCTGAATTTTATTACATTACCAACTGCTATTAAGTTAATTAAAATGGCAAAAAATATCCCTGCTAATGGTATTGAAAGATTTGAGTATGGGACAAAATATAATCTATTGACCGCACAATTCAATATGCAATTTGGGTTAACACTTGCAAGTGGATTACTTGTTGCTTACCTTTTCTTTTTATAATCAATATATCCCGTAAAAAAAGAAGCAGGTTTACTATTTTAGTAAACCTGCCTCTGGGGTTTTGTAACCTATTTTATGAACAATTATTTAACAAGCAACATTTTCTTTGTTTGGGTGAATTCGTCAGTAATTAAACTATAGAAATAAATTCCTGAAGATAGTTTTGATGCGTTGAATTCGTATTCATAAGTTCCCGCTTGTAAATTCTCTTCTACTAAAGTAGCTATTTCTTTACCAGTTATATCATAAACCTTAAGTGTGATGCGCGATGTTTTAGGAATTGCGAAACTGATTTTTGTGGTAGGGTTAAATGGATTTGGATAGTTTTGATTTAGCGAATATGCATCAGGAACTGAGCTTGAGATTTTTTTGACTGAAATATTATAATTTACAGGATTGAAATTTGCCCAACCAGCAGTCCAATTAACATTACCAAAAGCACCTCTATATGCTACTACTGTAAAAAATGGGTCACTTAAATTCGGATTTGAAAAACTTGCTCCAGTTAATACAGGACTTCCTGATAATGGTAAGAAATTAGCATTGTTTTCGTATCCATATGGATTAGTTAATTGAACCTGTGAATTGAGTGTGTATACCGTATTTTGGAAACTAGAAGTATTTATCCAATTTGTAGGATTGAAGTTTGGACTTGCATCAGTTGTCTTTTTAAATCCACCAGGGCAACCAGCAAATACACAGTTTCTTATTTGAATTGTATCACCTAAGCAAGCATTGCTAACCCCGATACCATCGAAAAGTATTGCGTCAGGGTATCCCATGTAAATGGAATTATAAAAACTTGAAAGCATATTCCTTCTTAAATGCATTGCCCTTCTATAATTTGGATTAACAACTGTTCCAGTATCTCTTTTCGGACCTATAATGGTTGCATTTGAAGTAAATGATTGAGTTCGAGGAGTGTTATAATTAAATGGATTATTAGCATTATTATCAACTTCATATCCGTTAGAACCACTAACATCTGCTATATTTGAATCTCTTACACCAAGTAAGAATTGCAATTTCCCTCTAAAACCATTGTCTTGATCAAAATCATCATCAACAGTTTTATATGCGATTAAATATCTTCCGTTAACTGTTCCACCGAACCATTCATAAGCATCATCACCACTATAACTTACTTGTACATACTCTATGATAGTTCCTTTTCCAACTCCTCCGAGAGTTAGACCGTTGATTTCATTTCCACTTGTACCAGTGAGATTTATTCCTGGAAATTCTATTCTAACATATCTTATTATTCCTGAGTTATCGTTATCATTATTACCACCAAAATATGCAGGTTGTACATATGGTGGTAACCCTTCGATTGCCATTGTATCAGCGCCACTTACAGTATTGATTTTAGCTCTACCCAAAACAATAATTCCTCCCCAATCACCAGGTCCTCTTTGTCCTGCTGGTAGCCTGCTTGTAAACACAATTGGGTTTTGGGCTGTTCCATCGGCAATAATTTTTGCTCCTCTTTCAATAATTAATGTTCCCGTGGTTGTTTTATCACCAAAAATTACGGTACCAGGTTGAATAGTCAAAATAGCAGGTTCTTTCACATAAACAAATCCTTTCAATATATATCTTACATTGCTGTAAAGTGTCACATTACTCGTGATATTGTTGTTGTTCAGAGTTGTCGAGTCCCAAGTAAACTGTGCCTTTGAGAATTCTGTTATAGATAACAGAATTAACATTAACATTAACAGGAAAGATTTTTTCATTTTGTTTCTCCTTTTTTGTTTTTAGTTATAGTAATCAAAACTTGTATGATATAGTAAAGCTATAATTAGAACCTGTTTTAAACTTTCTTACAATTTTGTCTTCATTGTTTATTTTTTGTGTGAAAATCTTATCTTGATTTAAAATATCCTTTGCACTCAACTTCAATTCTAAAGTGTTTGAGAGCAATTTAAGCTGTTTGGAAATCGTAAAGTCGATTACATCATTTCCTATCTCGTATATATCTGAATAACCGCTTAAACCAACTTCTGATATTCTATCTCCAAATCTATTATAGACAATATTTCCACTTAATCCTAAATCATAATTATCATAGAATAAACCTAAATTGACCATATAAGGAGATTGCCCTTGCATTCTTCTTGATTGCGAAGTTGAAACAGTGCCAGTTCCCTCAAGATTTACCTTTGAATAAACCAGTGTAAGGTTTCCGATTAAAGCAAAGTCTTTTAGGTAATCAGTTACAAAATCCAACTTCTTTCGTATTTCTATTTCAAGGCCGTAATTATTTGCACCTTTATCTGCATTTTTGAATGTTTTTAATTTATTTGTACTTGTGGATAAAAATACATCTTCGATTGGTGCATCAATTTTTTTGTAAAATAAACTTAATGAAATCAACTCACCAGCGGCTGGGAAAAACTCATATCTTAAATCATAATTTCTGATTAACGTTCGCCTTAAGTCTGTTGAATTTCCAAATACAGTTATTCCAGAAACAAATTCAACATAAGAAAACGGTGCAATTTCTCTTAATTCAGGTCTTGAAACCGTTTGAGAATATGCTGCCCTTATATTAGTTTTATCATTTAGCTTATAGATTATATTTATTGATGGTAATATATCTTTATTCAGCAAATTATTATATATCCTTTCTGAAATGAAACCAGCAGTGCTAACATCTTGTTCTGAATATTCATACCTTCCACCTACGATAAACCTAAAGTCATTTATTGGTAAATCCATCATAATATAACCTGCATATACGTTATCAAAAGCTTTATATCTATCGGATTCTTTGGTTAATTCATCATAAAATAACTTCCCGTCTCCGAAGTTTTCTGGATTGAATATTTTATCAATTGGTTGATATATAATGTTGATTGGAGCATTCATATATAGAGCAGGACCAAAATTTCTTGCATAGAAGTCTCTATTGGTTCCATTTAAGGAAGTCCCGAACTTTATTTTGGCATTGATAGGATTATCGGAAGAAAATATTCCAACCTTAATCGGGAGTTCAAAATTCAAATTAAACCCTCTCGTTATATCAGTTAAATGTGAATAAAACCTTCCTCCTGTAAAGTCATTACCAACATTATAGTTTAGGGCAGCAAAATATGGATCATTACTACCTACTTCTCTTTGATATGTCATAGTTTTAATATCAGGCTCTTTTCTTCTTGATTCAGAATATGAAGCATTCCAGTCAATTGATAATTTATTAAATAAATAGTGTTCACCAATTAATTGGTAAGAAGATAAACTCCTTTGAACAAACCTTGTTAAATATAAATTACGTTCTACCTGTTCAGGAGCGAAGAATCCATGATATTGCTCCGTTTCATCTTCCGATGATAATGTAAAGGTTGATTTTAAACTGATTTTATTGTTATCTCCAAGTTTAGTATTTAAATTTATTAAACCTCCCCACAAAACAGCAAACTCAGAATTTTTGCCTGTATAACCACTTAATTGAGTATTATCGGTATTGTATAAATTTCTTTCGACATCTCTGTTTGTAAAGGAACTTCTGTATGAATAAGCAGCTAAAAATCCAAATGGTATTTTTCCAGCTTTAATAACACCACCCACAGATGTTTGAAAACCACTATTGATTGGGGCAGTACTTTTTGTTTGTAACCAATTATTGGGAAATGCTCGACTAAACTCATTTATTTCATTATTTGTAAACCTTGAATTTTTTATTGGTTTATCAGGAATAATTGAAGGTAATTCTCGACTACCGTTATCAATACCAAGGTTTAAGAAAAGAAGCTTCTTTTCACCTGCATTGTAGCTAAGAAATTCTTTTCCCGTTGTAAAACTGTTATATGATGTGTTTATTGAAAAATTAAAAGTAAATGTTTCAGGAAAATCCTTTGTCCTAATTTGAACTAATCCACCTGAAAAATTACCTGGTTGGTCTGGTGTAAATGTTTTAGCAACAACGATATTTTCGAGCAAACTTGAAGGGAATAAATCAAAGGAGAATGATTTCTTATCTGATTCAGTACTTGGTACTAGTGCTCCATTCAGTGTAGTGTTATTATATCTTTCTGAAGTTCCTCTAACAAAAACAAATTTATCCTTAACTATTGAAAGTCCTGTAACCCTTTTTAAAACATCTGATGCTGCTGCATCAGGTACTTTCTTAATCTGTTGGGAAGTTATTCCATCTGTAATTTTGTCTGAATTTTTCTTTTCTACAAGCAACGCTTGTTCATTTGATAATGTAACACTTGCTTCAATTAGAATTTCTTCTGTTGTAAGGTTTGTTGGTGTAAGTGTTATGTCTAAATATGTAGGTTTATCTTTTGTTACTACAACGTCTTTGATATGGACATCATTAAAACCAATATAAGATACAATTAAATTGTACTTACCGGGAGATAACTCAATTTCATATTTTCCGTCCATATCAGTTACAGCACCTAATTTTGTACCTTCAACTTTAATTGTTGCTCCAATTAAAATATCGGAGGTGGCTCCGTCAATTACTTTTCCTGTAATTGTTTGGGAAAAACTTGCTACTGTTGTTAGTAGTAGGGAAGTAATTAAAAAATAAATAAAATTTTTCATAAAATAGGTTTTTTTATATTCAAAAATATCCCTACTATATTATGTTAGCATAAAGAAAGAATAACTAATATTAAGCATTAGTTAAGAAATTGTTAAATAAATTTTTTTGTATTTTTACTATTGTAAAACCATACAATTATTTTTTAAATAAATAATCTATTTATATTGCAAAAAATTCTGAATTTGTTTTGCTGATTATGTGATTTTTTCATTTAAACTTGAATTAAATTGTATTATAATTACGAGAGCTTTTAAAGATATTTCAAAAATTTTTATGAAAATTATATCCAGCAACCATTTAACAATTTTAATTTTAATAATTTTTCTACTTGTATTTATAGGGTGTGATAGAGACAAAAAAGAAAGTTATATCATCATTGGGCAATTTGCTTGTTTAACAGGTAGTGAAGCAGAGTTTGGACAATCTCAAGATAAGGGTGTGAGAATGGCAGTAGATGAAATTAACAATTCAGGTGGTTTACTAGGTAAAAAAATAGAACTGATTACAGAAGATAACAAAGGAGATAATAACGAAACTGTTACCGTTGTAAGTAAACTGATAAATAAAAATAAAATCACAGCACTTATTGGTGAAGTTGCCTCCTCTCGCAGTAAAGCAGCAGCTCCTCTTTGTCAAAGTGCAAAAATTCCAATGATAACACCTGGTTCTACAAATCCTGAGGTAACAAAACTTGGAGATTATATTTTTAGAGTTTGTTTCACGGACTCTTTTCAAGCAGCAGTAAATGCAAGATTTGCCTTCAACTCTCTTAAAGTTAGGAGAGTTGCTTTATTTATTGATGAAAAGAATACATATTCTACGGGTTTAGCAGAAGGGTTTAAATTATTGTTTACTTCATTAGGGGGTGAAATTGTGGCGGAAGAAAAATATTCTGCTGGTGATAAAGATTTTACAATTCAACTATTAAGAATTAAGAATAAGAATCCTGATGCCATTTTCATTCCAGGATATTATTCTGATATCAATCTTATTTCTATTCAAGCAAGGAATAACGGAATAAAAGTTCCCTTATTTGGTGGAGATGGGTGGGATTCAGAAAAGCTGTTGGAAGGACAAGCAAAACAAAGTCTTGAAGGATGTTATTTTTCTACTCATGTATCGAAAGAAGATCAATCTCCACAAGTTCAGGATTTTTTGAACAAATTTAGGAATAAATACGGTCAAGAGCCCAACGGTTATGCATTTCTTGGGTATGATGCTGCTATGCTTCTATTTGATGCTATTAAAAGAGCTAACTCTATAAATGGAATAAAAATTAAAGAAGCATTAGCTCAGACAAAAAATTTTAATGGGGTTACAGGTAATATTACAATGGATCATGATAGAAACCCAATTAAACCTTGTATTATTGTTGAGATAAAAAATGGTGAATTTAAGTATAAAGAAACTATAAATCCATAAAACAATTTTTGAAAATCAATCTACAATAATTTTTATATTGCTTAAATTACTTGTGCTTTAATTTATTTTATTTGAAGATACCATATTTATTATTCACAAAAAGATAATATTCCGTACACTTTACACCGATTCCTTTATTTACAAATTCAGTCTTATATAATTTTAATGTATGCTAAAAGAAAATTATTTTGATAAGAAAATTAGAAACATAAATATTAAGAAAATTTATTCGAAAATTATTGAAGTGAAGAATTTAAAATCTAACTATTCAAAATCTGCTTTACTTGTGCTTGATATGCAAAATTATTTTCTTAATTCTCAATCCAATGCATTCATTCCAACTTCATTGGAGATTATTAACAATATTAATAAACTTATTGCGTATTTTAAAGATCACAATCGACCAGTGATTTTGACACAACATTTTAACAAAGAAAATTCTCTTATGAATTACTGGTGGAAAAATAATAGAAATTTCAAAGGTAGCTTTTTAGATATATATCCTAAAATTGAAAAGGATAATTGCATTTTATTGAGAAAAAATTATTATGATGCATTTTATAAAACAAAGCTAGAAAAATTATTAAAAGAGTTTTCAGTTTTTCAACTTATAATTACAGGTGTGATTACACATATATGTTGTGAAACCACAGCTCGCTCAGCATTTATTAGAGGGTTTTTACCTGTTATACCACTTGACGCTACTGCAGATTATAATCTTAACTTTCATATTGCATCTCTAATGAATTTATCTCATTGTTGCTCTATAATCACTAAAACCGCTAAAATAATAAATGAAAAAATTTGATGTAATCATAATTGGTGCAGGAGTTGCTGGAATATCAACTGCAATTCAACTAAAAAGGTTTGGAGTAAGTTTCTTATTATTAGATAAAAATAAACCCTGCTCACATTTGCGAAATGCCTACCTTATTGAAAATTACCTTGGTTTTCCTGATTTTATATATGGGGAAGAGTTAGCTAAACTTTTTATTTCACAGCTAAAGAAATTTCATATTCCAATTTTACAAAGAGAAGTGTATAAAATTGGTTTTTTAAATAATGAATTTGTGGTTTATTCGGATTCAGAAAAATATTCATCAAAGTTTCTTGTTCTTGCAACTGGTTCTATTCCTGTAAAGATTCCTTTTGAGTCTGATAGAATTTTTTATGATATTATTAAGTTAAAAAAAGTAAAGAATAAAACAATTACAGTTATTGGTTCAGGAGATGTTGCTTTTGATTATGCTCTTTCATTGTCTATGGAAAATAATGTTATACTTATTAATAGAAGTCATAATTGTAAGTGCATTAATTCTCTATCCGATAAGGTCTTTCAAAACACTAATATCAGATACCTTTATAATTACAAATTGATAAATGTTTTAGATTACAATAAAAAAATTATTTTACATTTTAAGCATAAATTAAATAATAATATACTTGAAATTACTTCAGATTATCTTGTTCCTGCGATAGGTAGAAAACCAAATAATTTATTGATAGAGAAAATTAAAAAATACAAAGGACTCTATCTTGCAGGTGATGTGAGAAATCCTAAATTTAGACAAATCGCAATTGCTTCTGGTGATGGGATAAAAGTAGCAATGAAAATTTTTAAAGAATTAAAAAACACAGCTTGAAACTAATTGCTTATACGGAATACAGTGATATTGCAAGAGTATACATTGCTTCTTCTGATAATGGAAAGCTAATCGAGTTTGTAGAATCGGTTCAACCCCCACTACCATTGGAAAAGAAATGGGTTATTATTGTATCTTCTTTATATGGGTGCCCCGTAAAATGTCATTTTTGCGATGCAGCGGGTGGTTATGATGGTATTCTTTCAGAAAAAGAACTCCTTTGGCAAATTGATTTTCTTGTTAAACAGAAAGGATATGAAAGGAATATACCAATTGAAAAATTTAAAATACAATTTGCGAGGGTTGGAGAACCAACTTTTAATAAGAACATTTTATCTGTTTTGGAAAAGTTACCTGATATTTATTTTGCAAAAGGTCTATTACCTTCCATTTCAACAGTAGCTCCTCAAAGTTCAAGGGAATTTTTAAACCGATTAATAGAAATAAAAAATCAAATTTACAAAGGTAATTTTCAATTACAGTTTTCTATACACACAACATCTGAAGAGTTAAGAGATAAAATTATTCCCATAAGAAAATTGTCATTTACAGAAATTAGTAAATTTGGTTATAAATATTACAGGCAAGGGGAGAGAAAAATTACACTTAATTTTGCTCTTGAAGAAAATTATCCTTTTGAAAAAGATGTTTTAGTTAAATTTTTTCCACCTGAAATATTTTGTATAAAAATTACACCAATTAATCCAACTGTTAATGCTATAAAAAACAAATTATCTTCAGCACTTAAAAATGAGAATGTATATTCTGATAGCATTAAAAAAATTTTAGATTCGGAATATAATGTTATTTTAAGCATAGGTGAATTAGAAGAAAACAAAATAGGAAGTAATTGTGGGCAGTATATGAATATTATTAGAAAATCAAGTAACGAAAACATAGATAGCTATACTTATAAATTGATTTATATTAACAAGTAACGACTTTCAAAACTTTTTTATAATAAATTAAGTTATTGGAATTTAAAATAAGGTAGTAATCCTAAATCTTTAAAAATTAACTTAACTCTCATAAATATTTAATAAATTACCATTATTAAATTTCACTTATGCCTGAGGTAAAATTATATCCCAATTTTGTTAACTTAACTTTTTATATATTTTGATTATTTTTAAGGAAATTCAATTCTTATTTATTTAATAAATATTTTATGATACATCAATATGATTTAGTTATTGTGGGTGCGGGCTTAGCAGGTTTACGTGCTGCTGTTGAAACTTCAAATCATGCAAAAGTTGCCGTAATTTCAAAAGTATTTCCCACCCGCTCTCACTCAGGAGCTGCACAAGGTGGAATTGCTGCTGCTCTTGGTAATGAAGAGCCCGATTGCATTGAATGGCACATTTTTGATACTGTAAAAGGGAGTGATTACCTTGGGGATCAAGATGCTATAGAGTTAATGGTGAAAGAAGCTCCAGAAGTTATTTATGAACTTGAGCATATGGGAGTACCTTTCAGTCGAACTAAAGAAGGGAAAATTGCGCAACGGCAATTTGGCGGTCATACAAAGGAAGTAGTTGATGACCAAGGTAATAAAAAACGAGTACCCGTACTCCGTGCTTGCTATTCTGCGGATAGAACAGGTCATGTTATCTTACACACTTTATATGAACAATGTGTAAAGAATAATGTAAAGTTCTTTTCTGAATATTTTATTACTTCTTTAATTCTTGAGGATAATATATGCCGTGGGGTTGTTGCTATTAACCTATTAGATACATCATTGCATATCTTTCACTCAAAAGCAGTGTTATTTGCAACAGGTGGATACGGTAGGGCTTATAGAGTCACTTCTAATGCTTATGCAAACTCTGGTGATGGTGTTGCTATTGCTTTTAGAGCAGGTATACCCCTTGAAGATATGGAATTCGTTCAGTTTCATCCAACTGGTTTGTATCCCTTAGGAATTCTTGTTACTGAAGGTGCAAGAGGAGAAGGTGGTTATCTATTGAATAATAATGGTGAAAGATTTATGAAAAACTATGCACCAACTGTTATGGAACTTGCACCACGCGATATGGTTACTCGTAGTATTCAAACAGAAATTAATGAGGGACGTGGTATAAATGGAAAAGATTATGTTTATCTTGACTTAACGCATTTGGGAAGGGAAAAACTTAAAGAGCGATTACCTGAAATTACCGGTTTTGCGAAAACCTATGCTGGTATTGATCCCGCCGTGCATCCTATCCCGATTCTTCCTACTGCTCATTACTCTATGGGAGGAATTCCAACTGATTTATATGGGAATGTATGTGCGAATGAGAAAGGAAAACTAATTACTGGTTTTTTTGCCGCTGGTGAGTGTGCTTGCATTTCAGTACATGGAGCAAATAGACTTGGAACAAATTCACTTCTGGATGCTGTTGTTCATGGGAGAAGGGCAGGAAAAACAATTCTGAAGTTTTTAAAAGAAGCTGAGCTTTCCCCTTTACCAATTGATGCTGGAAAATCTGATGAAGAATATATAAATCAACTATTTTCTGGTAATGGCAGTGAAAATGCAGATGTTATAAGAAAAACCCTAAAAACAGAGATGACAAATAAATGTGGTGTTTTTCGTAATGAAACTGATTTAAAATCTGCACTTGAAACTGTTCGCTCTTTAAAGGAGAGATTTAAAAATGTAAACCTCTCATTTAAAGGAAAAGTTTTCAATACAGAGCTAATGGAAATAATTGAAACTGGCAATTTACTTGAGTTTTCTGAAGTAATTATACTTGGTGCTCTTGAAAGAAAAGAATGTCGTGGTGCACACTGGCGAACAGATTATGAAAAACGTGATGATGTAAACTGGCTAAAACATACATTTGCTTTTAAAACTGATAAAGGAATAAAATTAAAATATAAACCAGTTACAATTTTAAATTATCAACCACAGGAGAGGAAGTACTAATGAAAGTAACTTTATCAATATTAAGATTTGACCCTGAAAAGGATGAAAGACCTTACAGGAAAGAATACACAATAGATGCTGAACCAACTGATAGAATACTGGATTGCCTTGATAAAGTAAAGTGGGAACAGGATGGTAGTTTGTCGTATAGACGTTCTTGTTCCCATGGAATATGTGGATCTGATGCTATGATGATTAATGGTAAAAATCGGCTTGCCTGTCAAGTCCTTGTTAAGGATTTTAAAAAGAAATACATCAAAATTGATCCTTTACCAGCTTTACCAATTATTAAAGATCTTATAGTAGATATGGATTTATTTTTTGCTAAGTATGAGATAGTAAAGCCGTACTTAATAAATAAACAACAACCTCCTCAGAAAGAAAGACTTCAGAGCCCAGAAGACCGCGCTTTAATAGACGAATCTGTCAACTGTATACTTTGCGGTGCTTGTTCTACTTCTTGCCCATCACAATGGACTAATGAAAATTATCTTGGACCAGCTGCACTTCTTAAAGCATATAGATTTATATTTGACAGTCGTGATGAGGCAGCAAATGAAAGACTTGATATAATTGACACTCCAGATGGGCTCTGGCGTTGCCACACAATTTTTAACTGCGTAGAAGTATGCCCAAAGGAAATTAACATTACATGGCATCTTTCGCAGTTAAAAATGAAATGTGTTGAAAGAGAGTTCTAATTTGAAATATATATAAATAAACTAATTTCAAAAAATAAATCAAATAACTATGGCAGCACTAAAAGACATTATTTTAGACTATGTAAAAAATGAATACCTTGAAGAAGGTGACGACAGAGAAGTCACATATGATACACCATTAATATCTGGTGGTATCGTTGATTCATTTTCTATGGTTTCATTGAAAGTGTTTCTTGAAAACAAATATAACATTCAAATTCCTGATGCAAAGGCAACCCCCGAAGCGTTTGATAGTGTAAATAACATTGTTAATTTACTCAAAGAATTTGGAGTAACTGATTAAGAAATTTTTTATTAAGTAAAAATTTTTTTCAAAATAAATAGAATTATTTTAAGGAGGTATTATAAATGGCATATAGTGATCAAGTGCGCCAATTATTTCAATCACAACTTGAAGAATTAAAAGCTGCAGGACTCTTTAAAGAAGAAAGGGCAATCTGTGCTCCACAAGATTCAGAGATTGAAGTTGAGTTTCCTATTGGTTCACAAAAGAAAAAAGTTATTAATATGTGTGCTAATAACTATCTGGGGCTTTCTTCACATCCAGAGGTTGTTAAAGCGGCACACGAAGGTTTGGATCATCGAGGATATGGTATGTCATCTGTTAGGTTTATATGTGGGACTCAAGATATTCACAAGGAATTGGAAAAGAAACTAACTGAATTTCTTGGTACGGAAGATACGATTCTTTTTCCATCCTGTATGGATGCAAATGCTGGTGTATTTGAAGCAATCTTATCGGAAGAAGATGTTATGATCGCTGATCGTCTTGTCCATGCATCTATTATTGATGGTATGAGACTTTGTAAAGCACAAAATGATTCTTTTAAACACTCAGATATGGCACATCTTGAGCAAAAACTACAAATGCATCAAGATAAAAGAATCCGAATGGTTATCACAGATGGGGCTTTTTCTATGGATGGTGATCTTGCTAAACTTGATAAAATAGTTGAACTTTGTGAAAAATATAATGCAATGGTCTTTGTCGATGACTCGCATGCTTCTGGTTATATTGGTAAAACAGGACGCGGTACACACGAACACTTTGGAGTTGTTGGGAAAATAGATATAATTACAACTACACTTGGAAAAGCACTCGGTGGAGCTTCTGGAGGATGTGTGTCAGGGAGAAAGGAACTTGTAGAATTATGTAGGCAAAAAGCACGACCTTATCTATTCTCAAACACGGTTGCTCCTGTTATTGTTGAGGGTGCTTTGCGAGTGCTGGATATTATTTCCAAAACAACAGAGAGAAGAGATAAACTTGAAAGAAATACTAATTTCTGGCGTAAAAGTTTGACTGAAGCAGGATTTATCATAAAAGAAGGTGAAACTGCAATTGTACCTGTAATGCTATTTAATGCTAAACTTTCTCAGGATTTTGCCAGAGATTTATACGAAGAGGGTATATATGCAGTTGGATTTTTCTTCCCTGTGGTTCCAAAAGGGCAAGCTAGAATAAGAACTCAACTTTCTGCTGCGCATGAAATGCATCATCTTGAAAAGGCACTTGATGCATTTGTGAAAGTTGGAAAGAAATACAACATACTGCATAAGACTAAACAAGAAATAATAGAGATGTACGGACAGTAAAAATGTTTTGCATATACTTGATTAAGAATATTTACTTATTTCTGTAATAATATTATTTAATTATATACATAGAAAATATACTGTGGGAAGTATCAACCTGACGGTTAAGCGTCAGATTGTATAATATGTAAGTTTTTCTTTTTTTGTTTAATTTTCAAATAAGAATATTATTTGTTATTTTTGATAAATAACTAAAATATAGAAGTATGTTTTTAAGAACTAAATTTGATTTAAGGGCAGAGTTAAATTTAATTAAAGAATCAGGATTGTTAAAAGATGAGAGGATTATTCTCTCCGACCAAAAGGCGAATATATTAGTTTCATATCCTGCGGGTTCGGAACCTAAAGAGGTACTAAACTTTTGCTCTAATAATTATCTTGGATTAGCTAATCATCCATATATTATAGAATCTGCTATTAGAACCATTCAAAAATATGGTTTTGGTCTAGCATCTGTTAGGTTTATTTGTGGTACTCAAGATATACATAAAAAGTTGGAAGAGAAAATTTCTTGCTTCTACCAAACTGAAGATACTATTTTGTATTCTTCTTGTTTTGATGCAAACACAGGACTTTTTGAAAGTATTCTTGGTAAGGATGATGTGATTATTACTGATTCACTTAATCATGCTAGTATTATTGATGGTATTAGATTGTGTAAAGCAAGGAGGTTGATTTATGAACATTCGGATATGAGATCGCTTGAACACAAATTGCAACTTGCTCGCGAAGGTAGGGATATTTGGGAACATACAGGGCTTGCACACGAACCTGTACCAGCAAAAAATGTTATAATAGCTACTGATGGTGTCTTTTCTATGGACGGTGATATAGCAAACTTGCGTGAGATAATAAATCTTGCTAATAAATATGACGCTATGGTTATGGTGGATGACTCTCATGCTACGGGTTTTTTTGGTGCTACTGGTAGAGGAAGTTTAGAATATTGTGGTGTTCTTGGGGAAGTAGATATTATTACATCAACTCTTGGAAAAGCAATGGGAGGTGCATCAGGTGGATTTACAACAGGTAGAAAAGAAATTATTGAGATTCTTAGACAACGTTCAAGACCATATCTTTTTTCAAATACTATTGCACCAGTAATTGTGGGTACTGCCATTGCAGCATTTGAACTACTTGAAAAAAGCAATGACCTTAGAGATAAATTAATGGCAAATACTAAATATTTTCGTGAAAAAATGACTTCACTTGGATTTGATATTATTGAAAGTATACATCCAATTGTACCGATACTTTTCAGGAAATATGAAAATGATGCTCAACTAGCTCAACTTTTTGCAAAGGAATTATATGATGAGGGAATTTATGTGGTGGGATTTTCTTATCCTGTTGTTCCTAAAGGTCAAGCAAGAATTAGGGTGCAAATATCAGCAGCTCACGAGAAAGAACATTTGGATAAATGTATATCTGCTTTTGAAAAAGTTGGGAAAAAGTTTAATGTTATTTAATGCTGATTTATAAACACATATTGAAAGCACATATAGGACCATTTCTTTTTTCTTTCTTTACTGTTACGCTTTTATTTGTTTTACAATTTCTAATTAGGACTATTGACCAGCTTGTTGGAAAAGGATTGAGTTTATGGGTGATTACGCAACTGATTACATTAAATCTTGCCTGGATTGTTACACTTGCAGTGCCAATGGCAGTTCTTGTTTCAACTATTATGGCGTTTGGGTCTCTCTCTGCTAATAATGAAATTATGATTATGAAAGCAAATGGGATTGGACTAAATAGACTTATTATTCCTGTACTGATTGTTGCAACTATAATCACGTATTTATTAATTAGATTTAATAATGACGTCCTACCGGAGGCAAATCATCAAGCAAGATTATTACTCGGTGATATTTCAAGAACCAAACCTACATTCATTCTTGAGTCTGGTAAATTTTCTGAAGATATAAATGGAATAAAAATTCTTGCAAAAAAGACTTTTGAACATAGTAATAACCTTGAAGGGATATATATTTTTGATTATTCAGATCCTACTCATAAAAATTTAGTTACTGCAGAATTTGGAGATATTGGTTTTACAAGTGATTTCAAAAATATTGTGATGAATCTTACAAATGGAGAAATCCATCAACTTGATAATAGGGATTACTCGGGTGATTATAGAAAAGTAAAATTTACAAAACATAGATTGATTTTCCCTGCTGAAGGTTTTACTTTTCAAAGAACAGGAGATAATGCTTTTATGAGAGGCGATAGAGAGCTCTCAACCAAGCAAATGCGTGTGATAATTGATAGTCTTAAACTGAATATAGCAAATTATTACAGAAATTTATCGAATGAATTAAAACTATCTATTAACCGACTATCATCACTTGAGTTTAGAGATACAGTTATTAATTTAAAGGCACCAATTTCCGCAAAAGATACCATAGTTATGGTTTATAGGCAATTTATGAATGTTAAAAAGAACATAAAAAATGCTCAACAATATGAAAAAACTGTAGAGGACCAAATTGATATGTATCTTGTAGAGATTTACAAGAAATATTCGATACCATTTGCATGTATAGTTTTTATTTTAATTGGTGCTCCACTTGGATATAGAGTAAAAAAGGGAAATTTTGGAATTGCGGCAGGTTTATCGCTGCTCTTTTTCCTGATTTATTGGGCTGCTTTGATTGGAGGGGAAAAACTTGCTGATAGAGGTTTTATAACACCATTTCTTGGAATGTGGCTAGTAAATATAGTACTTGGAATATTCGGTTTATATTTAATGTTTAAATCCGCTTGAGTATATTTGTTATTAATAATTCTTTAATTAATAGATTTTTGTCAAGCCCCGGGCAATACGAGGTTACCCAACCCCGCCAGGTCCGGAAGGAAGCAACGGTAAGTAATTCTTGTATGTGTTCCGGGTGTCTTGACATCAATAAAAAGTACTGAGATGGATAAACTGAAAATTGGAATTCTAGGACTGGGGGGAGTGGCACAGGTAATGCATTTACCAGCTCTTACAAAAGTAGATACTGTTGAAATTACTGCTGTATGTGATCGAGATTTTCAGAAAGCAAAAGTGATTGGAAATAAATACGGTGTAAAAAAAATTTATAAAGACCTTGATTTGATGTTAAAAGAATGTGAAGAGGTAAATTCAGTGATAATTTGTACACCAACCGAATATCATGAAGAACATGCCATTAAATGTTTGAGTGCGGGAAAAAATGTACTGGTTGAAAAACCGCTTGCAAGAAACTTTAAAGAAGCACAGAAAATTGTTGAAATTGCAGAAAAAGAAAATAAGATTTTAATGGTGGGAATGAATCATAGGTTTAGAGGTGATGTTATGTTGCAAAGAAGTTTTATACTTGCTGGTGAAATGGGGAATTTATTTTATATTAAAACAGGATGGCTAAAAACACAAAGTTCTAATACAAGATGGTTTACAGAAAAAGATAAATCAGGCGGAGGTGTTTTTCTGGATAATGGTGTTGTTATGCTTGACCTTGGAATGTGGATGTTCGGATTTCCACAAGTACATAGCGTTACAGGAATAAATTATTTTCATAATACAAAATCTGTGGAAGATTCTAATTTCACACTTGTTAGGTTTAAAAATAATGCTTGCCTAACGATAGAAGTGAGTTGGAGTTTTTTAAGGGGTGCTGAATTTTATTATTGTAATATTTATGGGGATAAAGGAAGTTCATCGATAAATCCTCTTCGTGTATTTAAAAAAATGGATACTGAACTCTACGAAATTACTCCTAAAACTAAGAAAGATACTGGTGCAATTAAAAGTAGTTTTGAGTATCAATTAAAACATTTTGTTGGTGCAGTAAAGGGTCATCACAAGTTATTATCGTCGGGAAAAGATGCATTAAAAGTAATGCAGGTTGTTGATGCTGTATATAAGTCAGCTAAAATTGGAAAGGAAATAATTCTTAAATAAAAAGTAAATTTATTTACAATTTATTAATATTTAATTAAAGATGTGTTAACTTAAAGTTAATAAGTTAGTGGAAAAAAGAAAGCAAGTGAATAAAATTCTTGTTGTAGACGATGAAAAAGACATCGTCGATATTTTAAAATATAACTTATTACAGCAAAAAGAATTTGAAGTTCTTACTGCATATAATGGGAGGGATGCAATTAAAATAGCGCAGGAGGAAAAACCTGACTTAATTCTTCTTGATATAATGATGCCAGAGCTTAATGGTTTTGATGTTTGTAAGAAACTTAAATCCTCACCCGTAACAGCAGATATCCCCGTTATATTCTTAACTGCAAAAGAAAATGAGATTGATGAAATCATTGGGTTAGAACTTGGAGCTGATGATTATATACAAAAACCTCTTTCTCCAAGAAAAATTATTGCAAGAGTAAAATCTGTTTTGAGACGAGTTTATAATGAACCTGAAAAAACCGTGAAGGTTCCTGACCATGTTAAGTTTAAAGGAATTGAGGTTGATGTTGCATCGCACACTGTGAAAATAAATGGAGAAGAAGTTTTCTTTCCTAAAAAGGAATTTAAATTATTACATTTCTTAATATCAAACCGAGGGAAAGTTTTTTCACGAGAAGTTATACTAAATGAAATTTGGGGTGAAAATATTTATGTGGTTGATAGAACAATTGATGTTCATATTGCAAAGATTAGAGAAAAGCTTGGAGAATATGCTGATTATATAGAGACAATTAAGGGGCTTGGATATAGATTTAATGATGAATAACATAAAACCTTCTATTTATTTTGAAATTACCTTTGAATTACACTTCTGAATTTAAATTTATTTCTTGTTATCATAAATTAGTTTATTAAATGGATTTAACATTTATAATTATTATTATTTTTCTTGATATTGTTATTATTGGGGGACTATTATTTTTATATTTTAAGAAGAAGAAAAAAATAAATTATTTAATTCAACGAATTAATAGTATAAGTACATTGAAGGATGATGATTTTGAGGGTAAAATTAGGTTATTGGAAGAGATTGAAGAAGAGCTGGCAAATTCGAATTTAAAAAATGATGATATTTATAATAATATTTTAACACTTAAAGAGAATATTAAAAAAGAATTACAAAACGCAAAAAGATTTAAAATTAATAGAAATGAATTCCTTGGAAATGTTGCACATGAATTGAGGACACCAATTTTTGCTATTCAGCTTTCGCTGGAAACTCTTTTAGGTGGAGCAATAAATGATAATTCAGTTAATATTGATTTTTTAAACAAAGCAATGAATCATACAAAAAGATTAATAGAACTGTCTAATGATCTTGTGAGTATATCAAAGCTTGAAACAGGGATGAGGTTAAGCCAAAGATATGTTAAAGTGAATGAACTTATTTCTGAAGTTGTGAATTCCTTATGCATTGTAGCACAGCAGAAATCTTTGCAAATGAATTTTTTCTCTGGAGTCAAAGATTCCTTACAGGTTTTTTGTGATGCTGAAGCAATTAAGCAAGTAATGGTGAATTTAATTGATAACGCTATTAAGTATACAAATGAAGGTGGTAAAATTGATATAAGAATTATGAAGCAAAGTGATGAAGTTTATATTTCCGTGTCAGACACTGGAATAGGAATACCTGAAGAATGCTTACCGAGAATATTTGAAAGATTTTATAGAGTTGATAAAAATCGCTCAAGAGAAATGGGGGGAAGCGGATTAGGGCTTTCAATTGTTAAACACATACTTGAATTACATAATAGTAAAATTACAGTTATGAGTGAAGTGGGGAAAGGAACAACATTCCGTTTTAGCTTGCCTACTTAATTTTATTTTTCTTCTTTTTTTGTGGTCTCTTCTTCTTTAGGCTCTTCTTCCGATGTTGCTTTCTTAAATTCTCTAATACCTTTTCCAATACCGTGCATTAGGTCTGGTATTTTCTTTGCCCCAAATAATAGAATTATTACTGCAACTATCAATATTATTTCCCAAGCACTTAAATTCATTTTATTTTTATTTTTTTAAAAAAATTCATTTTTTTATTCTATACTTTCTGCCATCCCTTTAAATAATCTTAAACCAGCATCATTTCCCAATAATGATTCAGATGCTCTCTCGGGATGTGGCATCATTCCAAGTACATTGCGTGTTTTATTTTGTATTCCAGCTATGTTATATATGGAGCCATTTGGGTTTTCATCATACCGAAATATTATTTGATTTCCTGCTATCAATTCTGTAAGAGTATCTTCATCACAATAGTAGTTTCCTTCTCCATGTGCTATTGGGAGTTCTATTTTTTCTTTTATGTCATATAGACAAGTGAATATACTTTTATTATTTTCTACTGTAAGAGGAACACTTCTGCAGATGAATTTTAGGTTGACATTTTTAATTAATGCACCTGGTAGAAGCCCTGTTTCACAAAGTATTTGAAAGCCATTGCAAATACCAAGTACAATACCACCATTATTAGCAAAACGAACTACATCTTGCATAATATTAGAGAATCTGGAAATTGCACCACATCTTAAATAATCGCCATAGGAAAAACCGCCTGGTAGTATAACAATATTTCTATCTTCAATGCTACCTTGCTTGTGCCATAGGAATTTCGTATCCAAATTTAAAAGATTTTTGCATACATGAAATACATCATGGTCACAGTTAGAACCTGGAAAAACTACTATACCCACTTTTGCTTTAGACATCTTTATCCTACTCCAATTTTTCAAGTTTATAAGAGTATTCTTCCATTACAGGATTTGCAAGCAATTTCTTACAAGTTTCTTCAACAATTTGTTCTGCTGTTTCTGTATCATTGGTATCAATTTCATATTCAATGTATTTTCCCATTCGTGTATTATTTATTTTTGTAAAACCTAGTGAATGCAAAGAATTCTCAATCGTCTTACCTTGCGGGTCAAGAATAGATTTTCTGTATGTTATTATAATTTTTGCTTTGTACAAGATTTTGCTTTTAATTTAACAATTAAGAATAAAAATAAATTAAAGAATGTTCAATGTAAAAAGCATAAAGATAATATTCAGTAAATTGTTAGCAAGTATATATAAAAATTGTTATTACTATTGTATTGAAGAAACTATTCCGTTTTTAACAAGAAAAGAACTAACTTTAAAAACTTTTATTAATCAGGCATAAATTTATTTATAAAAAAAATTCACAAGTTTTTCTTGTGAATTTTTTAGAGTAAAATAACAAAATCAGTAAATCTATTTCTTTATAGAATCTGGTTTAATTTCTATTTTTGGTTTTTTATTGTCTTCTATTAAACCTTCTTTTTCAATTTCTGATTTTTTCTTTTGTGGGGGTACAATTGCACTTCGTGTTCTACCACCCTCTACTTTCCCTTTTGTATCTATTTCCTTTTTCTCCTCTAATTTTTTATCAGTTTCATCTTTTTTGGTTTTTTCTTCAATTCCTCTTACTTCATTTCCATCATTATTTTTGCCATTTATTGGGGGTTCATTGGTTTTCTTTACATCTAATTCTTTTCTTTCAATTGGTGCAACCATTCCTGCTTCATTAGTCGGTTTTGGTAATTCTTTTGTTAAATTTTCTTTCTTAGAGGGAAATTCTTCTCTTGCTTCTGAATATTGCGAATTCTCATTATTAAAATCTGGATATATCTTGTCTATTTTTGGCTCTTCTACAATTGTGTTGGGTTTTACTTCTGACTCTTGTTTTACTTCAGGGCTACTAATAGTTTCTTGCGGAGTTTCAACATTTCTTAGAACTAATAGATAAGAAAAGATTACAAGTAATATTACCGCAAAACTTACTGTAGGAACAAGCCAGTTCCAAGCGGGTTTGCGTCTTGAAAATTTTTCTAAAACTTTTTGTGATAATGACTTTTCAGATTGTAATTCTTTATCATAATCCTCCTTTTGAGAGTGGTAAAATGCTGCAGGTTGGTTTTCTAAAAGGTTAATTTTGTTTAACAATCTGTTTAGAAAATCATCCCTCGCTTTTATTCGGGGAAGTTTTCTTAATTTTTCCCTTATTTCTGGATATTTTTCTTCAGTATTCAATTTTACTCAATAGATTTTAGTTTTTTTATTAAAATATTTTTTAATTTTTCTCGACCTCTGTTAATCCTTGATTTTACTGTTCCAAGTGGTAATCCTGTTATTTTTGCGATTTCGTCATACTCCAAATCTTCTATATCTCTAAGTATTATCACTTCTTTAAAAATTTCGTTTAATGAGTTAATAGCTTCTTGAATTATTTCCATTTCTATATTGCTATTTGCTATATCATCAGGATTATAACTTTCATCGGGTAAATCAAAATCTTTATCATTTTCAGGGTCATAGTCGCTTATTGAAATAGATTGATACTTACTTTTTTTCTTAATTTCTGTTTTTACTGTGTTTAAAGCAATAGTGTAAAACCATGTTGAAAACTTAGCGATTTCCCTGTATAAATGTTTGGATTTATACAGTTTTAAAAAAGTATCCTGAGCGAAATCCTCCGCATCATCTCTGTTGCCTGTATATCTGTAAAGAAAGTTTACAAGTTTATCTTTATACCTAATTACAATTTCATTAAATGCTTCTGTATCGTCTCTTTGAAACCTGAATATTAATTCTTCATCACTTAAATTATGATAATCAATTATTTCAGACACCTTTTTCTATATTTTATTAACTTTTTTTTATTAAAAATGTTCCTTATTTATTAAAAATGCAATTACAAAGTTGCTACTTTATGAATTAAAGATGTCATGATTGAGTATTTCTCACCAGCGGAAGTTTTGAGCATTTTATCACACTTGTAAATATAATCAAAAGCGGATTTAATTTTAAGTTCATTTAAATTGCTCATATAATTATAGTATAATTTAATTATCTCATCATAATCTGAATATATTTGCAGTTCTCTTTGCTTATTTGCAGATTTTTGGAAATTTTTGTCCATAATTTTTGAAATATTTACAAATATTCTGTTTAATATTCCAATTACATATAAATCAAAGTTTGGTTTCAGGGAAAGACTTTTATAAATCGTTAAAGATTTATCTAAATCCCTTTTTAAAATTGACTTAATAAAATCTTTTTCATCAAATTCTTTTGAAAAACCAACACAAAGATTAACACTATCTACATTTATTATTTTTGTATTATATGTGTAATTTTTTAATTTATCTAATTCTTCTTTTGCTTCATCATAAGAGAGATTTACGTATTCAAGAATTCTTTCTATTGCTTCTTCTTCTACTTTATATCCATTTAAATAACGAATAATCCATTCTTTAAGTTCTGTTATGGTCGGGGGCAGTATATAGTATGCACTCAAATTTGGATTAATAAGTTCTTCAAAATATGAAAAATTTATTTCACTATTATTTACCAGAAAAATTATCATTCTGTCAGGGTTGGGTGAAACAAAATACTTTTTTATAGATTCTTTATCATCTTTTTTAAACCCTCTAAAGTTTTGAGTTTTTGTAAATATATAAAGGCTTATACTTTTTTCTGTAAAGAAGTCAAGATTTCCTGTTTCAGAGAGAAAATCGTTTAAATCCTTTTCATCAGAATAATATTTTTTTAAATGTTCTTGAGGATTGTAATCTTTACCAATAAAACTTGTCCCAAGTTTATCTAGTATTTCTTCTAATAAGCAATTTTCAAAGAGGAAAAGTAAAAAATTATGTGCCTTCTCTTCTTTAGTGGAATAACTTTTCTCTAAAACTTTCTTTTTGAAATCGTTGTAAGAGATTGCGTATTTATTTGATTTGTACTTTGCCATAATTAAAAATCCCATCCTATAAAAAATTGATGAAAAAGCCCATCTTGGAATTTTTTAAATTTTTCTTCTATTCTTTTTCCTAAATCGTATCTTAAAACTAAAAATCCAAATAAATTCATTCTTAATCCTGCTCCTAAACTACCTTTTATATTTTCAAATTCTTTTGAGGTATCCCAACAATTTCCTACATCAAAAAATAAAGCTCCTCTAATTCCATAGAAACTGAGAGAAATATCTTCAGGGAAATACATTTTCATAATATTTATCACCGGAAATCTTAATTCTGCATTTGCTTGAAGCATTTTAGTACCGCGTATTGATATAAAAGGCCATCCTCTCAAAGACCATGAACCGCCAATGAAAAATCTCCTTGGATTTTTTCCTTCATTTATAAAAAATTGGCTTCTTAATGCTAATGTAATTGGTTTCGAAATTCTAAAATATTTTCTATAATCTAACATTAAAGTAAAGAAATTCTCTGTTGTTCCTGTTAAGTCTGTTGTATATCCAAGAGATACATTGTATCTTTCTCCATCGACAGGTCCTGTATAACTCCATAGGGAATTATCAAAAACATAACTAAGGGAATTTGTTAATAACATTCCCCTTCTTACATCAAAAATGTCTATATCCTTATGTGATTGTGATATACTCACTGTTGCATCTATTCTTCTAAAAAAAGAAAGAGGATATGAAAAACTAACATAACCACCAAATTGTCTTTCATAATAAGCATAATCGGAACTTTGCAGGTCATACCTTTTTCCATTTAAATGGTATATTCCGAATGCATAGTTTAGTCTTTGAGCTAAAGATATTTTAGATACTGCTATGTTGAAACTTTTCCAAAAGTCAGATTCTGTATTTGAGGTGTTCAGGATTAAAAAATTGTATTTTTCATCTCCTAACATATCGCTTAAAGAAATTATACCTCCTGTTGCTGTACCAAATATTGGGTCAGCGGTTATCCCTGTTACAGCAATGTCAAGGGAAAATTCTTTTTTGTATTTTAGCTTTCCGGTATATATATCTTCTATCTCCGATTTATATTTATATTCTTCTAAAGGGTAGCCAGTTATTTCGTTGTTTGGTTCTTTTGCGAATATGTTTTGTTCGTTTGATAAATTTTTTCTTATATTATCAATCACTCTTATTGAAAATGTACCATTGTAATAATAAGAAAATGCAATTCTATTCTTTCCACACCATACAGGATCGAAGCATCCTGTCATAAAATTTGTAATTTGTTGTAACTCAAATTTTTCTAAGTTATCATTTAAAAATGTTAACAACCAGATATTATTAATCCCTCCACTATCAGACTCAAAAATTATCTCTTTTCCATCATCTGAAAATTTTGGGTTTGTATTTTTTAATTTGATTGTTTTGGTTAATTGTGTAATTCTTTTATGTTTTAAATCATATAAGAATAAATTATATGAAGAATTTAATGTTTCGTTTCCTCTATCAGAAGAAAAGATTATTAAATTTCCATCGGGAGAAAAATCAGCATCAATGTCATCATAAAAATCATCTGTTAATCTTGTAAGTTTTTCTTTATCAAGATCAAGAATAAATAAATCTGTTCTTCCTGAAATATCGTTTGCAGAGAAAACAATTTTTTTTCCATCTGCACTAAATGAAGGGGCTCCTATTTTTACTAATTTATCAAATGAGTAGTCAACTAATTTTTTACTTCTATTTAAATCATATAAGTTAAGTACATCAGATTCTCCTTTTTGAGTAATAAAAGCAAGAATCCCATTATTTGATATATCTATTCCTGTTCTAAAGTAATGAAAAGATTCATAATCTTCTTCCTTTTCTCCCCTGATAACTAAATCGGCAGATTTCCTAAATGAATTTATATCTATTTTATAAATACTTGTGTATCCTGTATTGTTCCCAATGAAATAAATTTCATCTAAATTATTTTTGCTATGATATGATGGTTTGTGGGAAAAAAACTCATCATGTACTATTCTACTTTGTTTAGTTGTGTTTTCAAGTAGATGGATTTGTGAATAATATCTTTTCTTTAAGTATAATAAAAATTCTTCATCAAACTCTTCATAATTCTTACCTATGGTTGTTTTCATAATATTTGAAAAATTTTCATCCATCCAAAAGTTTTCTATTAGTCTACATAAACTTTCTTCCCCGTACTTTTCTGCTATATATTCGCATGCTTTCTGACCAAGTTTATACATTAAATATGTTCCATATATACTTTCATAATCCGATATCCCTGGAAGCCTGTTATTTATTACAGCATCTTTTAAGACCATTTCTGCTTCTGTATCCCATTCTGTTGACCAATACTCTGCTAAACCCTCAACAAACCATAGTGGTGGTAGTCTATCAGAAATATATCCATGACTTCTAAGTGTTGCTATTGCTTTGCTTACTGTAAATACATGTACAAGTTCATGTCTCGAGACGTGCCTGAATTGATGTAAAGATCCATCAAATGGTAGTACAACCCTATTTTTAATAAATTCAAAAAAACCTCCAACACCTTCAGGAATAAAACCAGGGGTTATATTAGTTTGTTTAAAATGTAATGGTGAAGCGTAGAATATTATTGGATTTGTATCACTAAAAGAGTGATTCAACTTTTGTTGTAATTTATTATAACCCTCTTCTAAAAAGTGTGCTCCAATTTTCGCTAATTCTTCTGCTTCCTTATAATAGTAAATTTTGAAATGCGGAGTGGGAAGTATATACCAATCAAATTCATTATAAATAACTTTGTTCCTGCCAAAATCAAGAAATTGTGCAAAAGCAGCACTGTAAATAAGAATATATGTTAATAAATACTTCATTAAAACGAAAAGACTAAAGAATAAAATTAAAAATTATATGTTAATATTCAATGATTATAACAATGTTGAGATATGTATAAGCACTTAATTCAAATAAGCAATTACCATTATATGTATTCTTTATCCGTTTTAAGTTTTGTTTATTAAATAAATTTTTTTAATTTTTTATTGTTTTTAATTACTTTAAATTAATAAATGCTTTTGATTTTATTACTTATATTTGCAATAGCTTTTGCTGTACCTATAATTTATCACTTTGCAAAGGAAATAACTCATTGGTTTTTATCTTTCTTTCTTTTATTCTGTTTGGTATATGTAATTCCTTTTGAAAATCAACTGAAAAATGGTCCTATTTATTTAAAATATGAATGGTTTCCTTCCCTTAATATCTTTCTTGAAATTTACATTGACGGCCTTAGCTTTATTTTTGCTATTCTTATCCTTTTCATAGGAAGCTTAATAATAATTTACTCTGGTGTATATCTAAAAGATAAAGATAACTTAAGTAGGTTCTATACATATATACTTATGTTTGCTGGTTCTATGTTGGGAATTGTGGTTTCAGGAAATTTGATAATGATATTTATCTTTTGGGAGTTAACAAGTGTAAGTTCTTTTTTTCTAATTGGATATTATAACAAAAAAGAAGCTTCAATTATTGCGGCACAGCAGGCACTTATTGTTACAGCATTCGGTGGATTAGCTTTACTTGCTGGATTTGTTATTATTTATTTACTTACAGGTACTTTTAGTTTGAAGGAATTAAGCGCTCATAGAGAAACTATAATTTTTAGTAATTTTTACTTACCGTTACTTTTTCTAATACTTGTTGGGGCATTTACAAAGTCAGCTCAAATGCCTTTTCACTTTTGGTTACCTAATGCTATGATAGCCCCTGCTCCCGTTAGTGCATATCTTCACTCTGCAACTATGGTTAAAGCGGGAATCTTTCTTCTGATGAGACTTTTTCCTATACTTGGTGATACTGATCTATGGAAGTATACACTCATTTTTGTTGGTATGACTACTATGCTTTTCGCAGCATTTATTAGTGCTAAAAGAACGGACTTAAAACAAATTTTAGCGTTTTCCACTATTTCTTCTCTTGGAGCAATGGTAGTTTTAATTGGTATAGGCTCCAAATATGCTATACAGGCGGCAGTAATATATTTTTTAGCTCATGCATTATATAAAGCAAGTTTATTCCTTTCAGCAGGAGTTATTGAACACTATACACATACAAGGAATATTGAAACACTAAAAGGATTATATAAAACGGCACCAATATTTGCAATTATAGCATTAACTGCAGCATTATCCCAAAGTGGTATTCCACCGTTCTTTGGTTATTTTGCGAAAGAAATTTCCTATAAGGCTGTTGTACAATCTGATTTTATTGTATGGGTACTAAGTATAGTATTCCTTATAACAAATATATTTCTTATATGCTCTGCTTTTCTGGTTGGATTCAAACCTTTTGCGGGTAGCTATGAAAAGAAAAAAATTGTTATAAAACCACTTTTTCTTGTTTCTCCGTTTATTCTTTCAACATTAGGTTTTATTAGTTCTTTATTCCCTTCCTCAATTAATGATTCAATTATCAATCCCGCTATAAGTGGAGTAATGGGTGTTAAAGTTAATCTTGATATAAGTTTCTGGCCTGGATTTAGCTGGCCACTTTTACTTAGCATATTCACATTTATTGGGGGGTATTATGCATATAGATACCGCCAGTATTTCAGATTGCAAACAGAAGAATTTGTTAAATATTTAAAGCCTTCATTGCTTTATAATTATACTATTGATTTTTTAAAAAATATTGCTGTTCTTCAAACTCGCTTTTTACAAAGTGGTTATTTGAGAAATTATATTCTAATAATTATTTTATTTACTTTATTTATTATTTCCTTTCCAATATTCTTTCAATCTGATATAGTTCGCGTTTTCGATAATATTTCTGAATGGTTCTATAATTTTGATTTCATTTTTTACGAATTTATTCTTTATTTTATCATAGTGATTGCTGCTTTAACTATTCCGATTTTAAAGTCGAGAATATTTGCTATTATTCTTCTTGGTGTAGTTGGATATGGTATATCTGCTATTTTCTTCATATATGGAGCTCCTGATCTTGCTATGACACAATTTGCAATTGAAACCCTTACCGTGATTATTTTTGTTCTTGTAATTTTTAGATTGCCTAAATTTTCTGCTTATTCTCAAAAGAAAACAATTTTAAGGGATATTTTCGTAAGTGCAATTTGTGGTGCAGTATTTGTAATGTTTATTTTTCTTATAAGTTACATAGAACCATCAAAATTTACTTCTAAATTCTATTCTGAAAATAGTTTGCTACTGGCTCAGGGAAGAAATATTGTTAATGTTATTTTAGTTGATTTCAGGGCACTTGATACTCTTGTTGAAGTTACGGTTTTGTTAACTGCATGCTTTGGTATTTATGCTTTAATGAAATTAGGGGGTAATAAACACATTGATTCAATTTCAAGTAAATCAGAACTGAAGACAACATATAATCATTCTGTAAATAGTAACTCAAATCTTCATTCCTATTATTCTGTTTTATTGGTAACAGCAACTAAATTAATTATACCATTACTTTTGATTTTTTCAATATTTCTTTTATTCAGAGGGCATAATCAACCAGGGGGAGGATTTGTTGGTGGTTTAGTAGCTTCATCAGTATTTGCTATTTTAGCTCTTGCAGAGAATTCGGAAAAAGCAAGAACTACTCTTAAATTCTCTCCTGAAACTATAATAGGATTTGGATTTGCGATAATACTGATTTCTACCTTTATACCTCTTTTATTTGGATATTCGTTTATGCAAGGAGTTTGGTTCGATTTATATATACCAGTAGTTCAAAAAATTGGTACTCCATTTTTATTTGATGTTGGTATTTATTTCCTTGTTACAGGTGTAATTTTAAAATCTGTATTTTCAATTATGGAAAACTGATGCTTATTTTTATTACAATATTATCTGGTGTTATTTTCGCAGTTGGTATATATATGATATTGCGAAGAAGTATAGTTAGATTAATTTTAGGATTTGCTTTAATTTCTAATGCAGTTAATCTTTTGCTTTTCATTTCTGGAAAGCTTGTTAAGGGCAGACCACCAATTATTCCTGAAAATTTGAACTCTCTTTCTGAAATTCATTCAGATCCTATTCCCCAAGCTCTGATTTTAACTGCTATTGTAATTGGGTTTGGTTTAATTGCATTTTCAACCATTTTGATAAAACGAGCATATATTATTAATAAAACAGAAGACCTTGATGATTTAAATACTACAGATAAAATTATTGTCAAAAGTAGTAAAGAAAAATGATTATACCATTTAATACAAATATTGATTTTATAATTGTTTTGCCTGTAATTATACCCCTAATTGCAGTGTTATTTTTAATTCTTTTTCGAAATTCGTTAATAATATCAAGAATTATAAACATTACTAGCTCCATTCTTATATTTTTTGTTTCAATAATATTATTCATAAACATAGATTCTGAAAAAATTATTTATTTTTCATTTGGTAATTGGATTGCGCCATTTGGTATTATATTTGCTATGGATATGTTCAGTGCAATAATGGTTTTGATGACTGGATTTATGGCATTATGTATATCAATTTATTTTCTTTCAACTATAGATTCAGAAAGGGAAAAATACGGATTTTATATTTTCTTCCAGATTATGATTGCAGGAGTTTGTGGGGTTTTCCTTACGGGTGATATATTTAATCTATTCGTTTGGTTTGAACTAATGCTTATTTCTTCTTTTGTTTTAATTGTGCTTGGAAATGAAAAGTGTCAGCTGGAAGGAGCTGTTAAATATGTTACTTTAAACCTACTTGCTTCTTTTATATTTCTATTTGGAATTGGATTTTTGTATAGTATTACAGGTACTTTGAACTTTGCTGATCTAAGCCAAAAAATTTACTATTTCATTAATCAAACAGAAAGAAGCGCAATTCCAGGATTAGATAATAGGGCGCTTATCAATGCAATTTCAATGTTATTCTTTGTATCCTTTGGAATAAAAGCAGCAATATTTCCTCTGTTTTTCTGGTTGCCTGCCTCTTATCATACTCCGCCAATTGCTGTAACTGCAATTTTTTCAGCCCTGCTAACTAAGGCAGGTGTGTATTCTATGATGAGAGTTTTTACTGTTGTTTTTCATTTTGATTTGAATTTTACTAGCACTGTAATGATTATATTAGCAGGATTTACTATGGTTACAGGTGTATTGGGTGCTTTTGCCCAAAGTGATATTAGAAGAATTCTATCATTTCATATAATCAGTCAAATTGGTTATATACTGATGGGACTTGGAATTTATACAGAATATTCTCTTGCTGCTGCTGTGTTCTTTATGCTTCACATTATTTTAACAAAGACTGTATTATTTATGATTGCTGGTTGGATTTATATTAAGTTTAAAACTTATTGTATAGATAACATTTCTGATATTTTCAAAACTATGCCATTTGTTAGTATACTATTTTTGATTTCGGCTGGTTCGCTTGCTGGTATTCCACCGTTGCCTGGTTTCTGGGCTAAATTTATTATAATTAAGGCAGGTTTTGAAAGTCAAAACTATGTAATTTCTATTATTGCAATTTTTGTTAGCTTGCTTACTCTTTTTTCTATGCTTAAAATTTGGAATAATTGTTTCTGGAAAGAAACTGACGCACACCCAGAACTGCAAAAAAAAGGTCAGTTTTATAACATAAAACCTTCTATGGTTTTTTCAATATTGGTTATTGTTATTGTTATGCTGATTGTTAGTATATACCCAGAGTTTATGTACTATTACTCTTTAAAAGCAGGTTCTTATTTAATGAATTTTGAAACTTATATACAGATAATTCTTCGTAATTAACAGGATATTTTCATGCAATCAACAATAAATAATAAACTTTCTTATTTTAAAAGGAAACTCTTCTTTAATGCATTATATTCATTAATTTTTGCTTCTATATGGGTTATTTTAAGTTCTGAATTAACTTTCTACAATTATATCTTGGGATATATTATTTCTTACTTTATTTTGCTTTATGTTGGTAGTATTGCATTCCCTTTGGTTGATAAACATAAAGATAAATCTTTTTTGAAGAAGTATACCACTATATTATTTATATTAATTTCCCGCGTTTGGAAGGCTATCGTCTTGTTCTTTTATTTTCTATTTGAACTTATCAAAGCAAACTTTATTGTTACTTTTGAAATTCTAACACCCAATTTCTATATGAAACCAGCTGTTATTGCATATCCACTTGATTTAAAAACTGATTTTCAAATTTCAATTCTTGCAAATTTCCTTACTTTAACCCCAGGAAGTCTGACAATTGATGTTTCCCCTGATAAGAAATTTATGTATATTCATTCTATGTATGTTAAAGATGTGGATAAATTTATTTCTCATTTAAAAAATGGTTTGGAAAAAAGAATTTTAGATATATACATCTGAAATGATATTTAATATTACTCAAAATATTGTTTTACCGATTTTATCGATTTCATTTTTACTTGTCTTTATAAGACTGATTCGTGGTCCTTCGCTTCCAGATAGAGTGGTAGCTATGGATATGTTGGCAGTTATCATTATAGGAATTATTTTTAGTTATTCAATACTAGTAAATCCAGAACTGCAAAGTTTTTTTATTGATGTAGCTATGGTTATAGCACTTTTAGGATTTCTTGGAACGGTTGCATTTTCATATTATTTTATAAAAAGAGAAGAAAATGATTGAAACATTTTCTGCAATATTGTTAATTGCGGGTAGTATTTTTACGCTAATTGCGGCGATTGGTATTATTAGATTCCCTGACATTTATATGAGAAAATCTGCATCTGCGAAAGCATCTACATTTGGAGTTAGTTTAATTGCTCTTTCTGTCATTCTTATTAATCTCAATTTAATTATTGCAATTAAATTATTAGCGATTCTCTTTTTACTATTTCTTACTATACCCATAGGTTCTCAAGTGCTTGCAAGAGCCGCTATAAAAATGAAAGTAAAGTTTTGGGACAATACAAAAATAAATCAATTAGAAGATAAATAACTTATATCTCCCCCTGTTTTCTACCCTTCTTTTTCAGATAAAAGCAAATCAACCACTTTTTGTGTCCCTGAAGATGCTTTTTCCTCATAGAAATATAGATTTGGGTAAAATCTTGATAGTGTTGGCCTTACAGGGTCTATTATATATTTGGGTGCTTTCTCAGGTACATATTCTATTAAACCAGCTGCAGGATATACAAGAAGAGATGTACCAATAACAATAAATATATCTGCTGTTGAGCAAATTTCCGCTGCTTCAGAAATTAAAGGGACAGGTTCACCAAACCAGACAATGTGTGGTCTCAATTGTGAACCTTTTTCGCATAAATCACCTTTCTTAATTTCTTCATACCCAATTTCATATATTAAATTTGGATCTGCTGTGCTTCTAGCTTTTGTTAATTCTCCATGCAGATGTAAAATGTTTTTTGAACCAGCTCGTTCGTGTAAGTTGTCAACATTTTGTGTTATTATCTGAACATCATATTTTGATTCCAGCTTTACAAGAGCTTTGTGAGCTAAATTTGGTTCAACTTCTTTTAATTGTTTTCTTCTTTTGTTATAAAACTCCAAGACAAGTTCCATATTTTTTGCCCACCCTGATGGAGTTGCAACCTCGTTGATATCATATTCTTCCCATAGTCCTCCACTATCACGAAAAGTTTTTATACCACTTTCGGCACTTATACCTGCGCCTGTAAGTACAACTACTTTTTTCCTCATTTATTTAACTTAATTAATAACTATCTTTTGTTATAACAGTTTTACCTTTGAATACCCTATAAATGAAAATTGTATAAATAACAACTAAAGGCATACCAATCAATGCTATAATGAGCATTGTTGTTAAAGTTTTTGGGGTTGATGCCCCATTATATATTGTCCAGCTATAATTTAAATCTATTAGTGATGGTACAAACCTCGGAAATAAACTGACAGCTGAAATTCCTATCAAAGTAAATATAGTTAAGGAAGAAAAAATAAATGCCCTCTTATTATTTTTTGATTTAAGATTTATAGGTATCATTACAATGGAAACTAAGAATACAAGAAAGAGAATCCAGAATAAAATGCTTTTTGTTATTCCGACAAAAAGAAATTTAGAAACAAAGAGAGTTGCTATAGTTGCAATTACATAAAGAATAATAAACGCAACCCAGAAATTTACAGCAAGTTTTTCATATTTTTCTTTTAACTCTCCATCAGTCTTGTGTGTCAAGTAAATTGATGCTTGCATTAGAAACATAATAAGAGTTGTTATTCCAATTAGTATTGCGTAAGGATTTAGCAATTCGATAAAAGAACCAACAAAAACCTTATTTTCATCTAATGGTAATCCTCTCAAAATATTACCGAAAGCAACCCCCAATAATATTGGAGGTAATAGACTACCAAATTCAAAAGAAAAATCCCAGAATTTTCGCCAACCATTTGATTCAACTTTACTTCTAAACTCAAAGGAAATTGCTCTAAAAAACAAAGCAAGGAGAAGCAAATAAACCGCGAGATAAAATGCACTGAATACTGTTCCATATACAAAAGGAAAAGCAGCAAATATAGATCCACCACCTGCTAGTAACCACACTTCGTTTCCGTCCCATACGGGACCAATTGAATTCATAAGCAATCTCTTTTCTTCTTCTGATTTTGCCCCTATGTGTAAAATACCAACTCCAAAATCAAATCCATCTAAGATTGCATATACAGATAATAGAATTGTAATTAAGATAAACCAGATTATGTTTAAATCCATATTATAAAATTTTTAGTTATTTTATAATTTTTCTTTTAATATAACGGGTGCATGTTTAAGTTCACGCATTAGAATAAATATATATATAAATGTCATTACCAAGTATATTAAAGTAAAGAGGATTATTGTAATCCATACTTGTTCTAAGGGGACAACATTTGAGAATGAATCTTTTGTTCTTAAAATATTAAATACAGTCCAGGGTTGTCTTCCTACCTCAGCAGCGACCCATCCAAATTGGGAAGCAGCAACAGGTAAAGGTATTGATAAAAATAATATTCTCAGGAATTTCTTACTATTGAGTAATTTCTTTCTTATAATTTGTAGAACACCAAAAGCAGTTAATGCGATAAATAACATTCCAAGTATTATCATATTATGATATGAAACAAAAGGTAACCACATTGGTGGTCTATTTTCAGCAGGAATTTCTTCCATTCCCTTTATTCTTGTATTAAAGTTACCTGATACAAGCCAGCTTAGCAAACCAGGAATAGAAATTTCTGCTTTCATTTCTGGAATAGAATCTCCTGTTAAATAGCCGAACAATAGTAATCTTGCTGACTCGGTAGATTTATATAATCCTTGAGTTGCTGCAAATTTTGATTCCTGGTATTTATATACATCTCTAGCATGTTCGTGACCTGATGGGAAAAGTTGTAAAAGTGAGAAAATTAATCCAAAAACTAAGCCTTTTTTTAATCCTTTTTCTGCAATATTTATTGTTTGTTTATCTTCTTCAGGAATTTCCTCTTCCTTATCTTTATAGTTCTTTTTAATCTTTAATATTATATAAGCACAGGTACCTGCAAGCATAAAAGTACCAGCAATAAAGGATGCAAGAATTACGTGTAGGAATCGTGTTAAAGTTGTTGGATTGAAAACAGCCGCCCAAAAATCCGTTAAGACCGCTCTATACTGGGTAGGGTCATATCCTTTACCTAAAATTGGATTATTAATTATTTCTCCTGTTGTGATGTTTTGAATTGCAAATCCTGCGGGTGTTTGTTGCCAGGAATTTGCGACTAAAATCCAAAATGCAGATATCATTGAACCAATAGTGACCATTAGAATTGAAAACCAATGTACACCTTTTGATACCCTATTCCTACCAAAAAGATACAATCCAAGAAATGTTGATTCTAAAAAGAATGCAAATACTGCTTCCGCTGCAAGTGGTGCTCCAAAAACATCTCCAACAAACACTGAGTATCTTGCCCAATTGGTCCCAAATTGTAAAACCATTACTAAACCTGATGCAACCCCAACTGCAAAAGTTATTGCTAATATTTTTCCGAAGAATTTTCCAAGTTTTACATATTGAATGTCATTCTTTTTCCACCCTATCCATTCAATTATTACCAACATTAGTGCTAATCCTATTGTAATAGGGGGAAAAATAAAATGAAACCCTACAGTTATTGCAAATTGTAAACGGGATAAAAATTCTACATCCATATATATTGTTTATTTTTGGTTAAATTAAAATAGTTATATTTTCAGTTTATTTCAATAAAATTTTTGTTAAAATAAAAAAATAAAGGCAGGTATTTTAATACCTGCCTTTTATTTTAATGTTAACGAGGTTAGTATGTTGCGTAGTCTTAATTCTCTTGATAACCATTTATATATTTTTCTGGAGCTTCTTTGAATTTTTTTATACAGCCTTTACAGCAAAAATAATATTTTATACCATTGTGAATAGTATAAAATTCAGGATTTATTTCATCTCCCATAACTGGGCATACTAGTCCTTCTTTTATGTAATTTAATGGTTCTGATTTAAATTTCTCTATACAGCTTTTACTGCAGAATGTATACTCCTTACCGAGGTAAGTAAATCTCTCAGGATTACTTTTTATTGTTTCTTTTGAAACAATACATACTAAATTTGAATCACTTATACTATTCATTCCATCGATTTCGGATTTATGACAACATCTTTCTCTTATATTTCCGCTTATATTTTCATAATTGTTTGATAAGGACGATAAAAGACTTTTTACCATATTCTGAGCATTGTTATCGGAAGAGCTACCTGCATTATTGCTTCCACATTTACAAACTTCACAATTACAATTTTCGCATTCGCACTTCTTTTCGGTTTTAGTGGTTTCTTTTGTGCAAAAAGTACATTTACAACTTGCACCTTCACATTTACAGTTGTTGCAATTGCATGACTCACATTTGCATTTAGATTCTATTTTAATATTATCTGATTTATTGCACATCGAACATTTACAATTTTCGCTTGAACATATACACTTCTCACAAGAGCAATTTTCACATTTACAGTTTAGATTTGTTGTAGATTGACTGTAAATATTATAATTGATGAAAAGAAATGCTGATATTATTATACTTATTATTAAAATTTTATTTGCTTTCATTTTATTTTAATTTTAATTTAGAAAAATAGTTAATTTCTATTGTTAAATTTATTTAAGAAATTAACTATTTTCTAAATCAACAAGTTTTTAATTATGATATATATTTGCTGTGTGGTTTGGTTTTGGTTAAGTGTTAAAAACTTATAAGATTCATTAAT
>JAOADD010000024.1 GCA_026417495.1 Ignavibacteria bacterium | reverse complement strand
CAATTATGATAGAGCGATACAGGATTATGATAAGGCGATAGAGATAAACCCGTATTATGTAAGTGCTTATAATAATCGTGGGAATGCTTACCGACATAAAGGTGATTACAGTAGGGCAATACAAGATTATAATAAGGCAATAGAAATAAATCCAAATTATGTAAATGCTTATTATTATCGTGGCCTAGCTTATGAAAAATTAGGGAAAGAATTAGAGGCAAAAAAGGATTTTGAGATGTATGAAAAGTTGCAAAAATAAAAAGTGAAAAGCACAAAGTTAGTATGAGAGTGGTTAGACCATATATTTTAACATCCGTTTTTTTGAAAAAGAAAAGAGCAAAGTTAGTGTTTTGGAGCATATTCCTATTAATTTTATTTGTCTTCTCCCTTATTGGCTTTGACAATAATTTTTTGATTTACGCACTGTTATTTTTAGTAATATTATTTGTGGTTAGAAAAAGGTATCTATTAAATAGAAAGATTTATAAAAAGTTTGTGAAGGTTTATAGCAGTAAGGATGCTGAGTTTTATTATAATCGTGGTATTGCTTACCGCTATAAAGGCGATTATGATAGGGCGATACAGGACTATAATAAGGCAATAGAGATAAATCCGAATGATGCAGATGCTTATTATTATCGTGGCCTAGCTTATGAAAAATTAGGTAAGAAAGAAGAAGCTGAAAGGGATTTTGAAATTTATGAAAAATTAAAAGTGAAAAAATGAAATTTATAGTTGGAAAAGATAAATTCCCATTTATAGAAGTTAATAACGGTATTTATTTACAAATTCTTCCTGTAACAAAATATCAATTTGAAAGATACCTCTTAGAGAATAGACCAAGCTCTATAGACTATAATCAACTATTAAATCAACTATTAAAAGATAATCCTAGAATATCTCCTTCTGAAATAAGAAAGGAGGGTATAACTAAGATGCTTATTACTCATTTAAATTTTTCAGAGGTTGTTGAATACGCTAAATGGATGGATGGGAAAGTCCCTGACTATGAAATATTGTGTAAGTTCGATAAAGAATATTTGAATCTTAAGCTTTCAGATATAAGAGAAAGTTTAGCCGACTTAAGTAGCCAAATAGATATAAGATTTTGGAAAATATTTGACGCTATGGAGAAAAATAAAATTACAAAACTAAGTGAGTTGTATAAAGAAATAACTGGCGCTGAATTGTGTTATAAGAATTCTGCTGAGAGTGAAATTTGCGCCAAGAGATATGGAAGAGAATCTTTGTATGAAATAGTTGGTGATAATCCATACGGTGTAAGATGGATACATTCATTTAGAATAATAAAAAAAATTGAGGAGGAATAATACTTATGAATATCTTTTGCCCTTTTTGTTTAAATGAACATCCTGATGTAGATAAGAAATGTTCTGATACAGGGAAAGCAATACCACAAACTTACATTAATGCTTTCAAAAGAGGTGCATTAATATTCCCAGTTGCAGTAATAGGATATAAAGGTTGTGGAAAAACAACTTACCTTAGTAGTTTGGTTTATGCTCTTTATAACAAGTTACCTACAAAATGGTTATCTATTATGATATTAAATCAATCAACCTTGGATAGAATTGAAAGGGAATATATTCCTACATTGAGAAACGGTAATTTTCCCCCTCCAACTTCCAAATTTTTTGAAGAACCATTGATACTAAAGCTTAGCTATTCAATGACAAAATTTAGTTTTTTTGAAACCAAGCGAGAAGCAATTTTAATTTTGTATGATACCATGGGCGGTAATTATGATAGAGTTGATACAATAAAAGAAAATTTTCCATTGATTAAAAACATACCCAATATTATTGTTCTTATTGACCTTTATTCGATGGAACTTGAAAGAAATAAAATACCAGTTGATATGAAACTTCATAGCTTAGTAAACAAATTATATTTGGCACTTGATGATTTGGATTCATCTGCTAAGGAAAAAAATATTATAGTAAACTTCACAAAAATTGATAAATTCTGGAACATGAATAAAAATCACGATGATTTCAAACCATTAACCGAAGAGCCTATGGAATATACAAAGGATATGACTTTATATGGTTTTTATAAAAATGTAATTGAAAAAAGGTCAGAGGTTTTATCAAATTTTGTTAAAGAAAAGTATAGTAATTTTTTTGAAATAATTGATCAAGAATATGGAGGGTATTGTTTTATTACTTCGTCTTCTGTTGGTACAAAGCCGAATGAAGAAACAAATACTTTTTCTCACTATAATCCACTAGGTGTTGTTGATCCACTTTTATGGTTATTATGCATTTACTAAGAATTGAGGAGAAAATTTTTTATGAAGGTTAAAGTTTTTCATCATGTTTTTGGCAAGACACCTGAAAGAGATTTTTCCACACTTATTTGTACAACAGATTTAGAGAAAAGCGAGTTAAGAACCCTTGAGCAATTTTCTCACTACCGCTTGTTGCCCAGTTTAATGGATGAAAATAAGCCAAAACCCAAAAAATATGTCTATTATAAATTGAATGAGGAAAAAATAGTTATCGGCAGAGGTATTGACCTTGGAAAAGATGAGTTTAATAGATGGGGTAATTTTTTATTTCATAATTTAATTTTTGATGTAAAAGAATTTTGTAAAGCAAAGGTTTCTCCACCAGAAATGATAAATTATTTGGAGAATAATAATATTTTTCTAAGTGATTCCACTGGTAATCTTTCAAACTTAAGTTTGATTAGTCATTTAAATATCGAACAAACAAAAATCGCTTCTTCCATTATTGGTCAATTTAGGATTGATAAAGAACCTCTCCCATACTTAGTAAGCATTTGTCTTAACAATGTTAATAAAGATTTGTTGTGTTGGGTTCATGGGGATATAAAAGCTACTATAAAATTTCTTGAATTCATTTTTGCAATTCTACCAGTAAGTAGATGGATTAATATTTCGTTTAATACTTTTTGGAATTATAATGAAGAAAAACTTCCAGGGATATATTTTGTTTGTACATCTGAAGAAAATGCTGAAGGGGGACCAAGTAGCTATGTTATGAAAATAGATTTATATAATAAAAATTTTGAAACAGGTAGAGATATTTATCAGTTTCAACCTGTTAATTATGAAAAATTTTTTGCTGAAATGGTTGTCCATAAAGAAGAAAAAGTGATAAAATTATTTAATCAGTTATATGAAATGGTAATCTTTTCAAATTGGAGAACTTTTACTCGGTTATTTATTCAGTTACTTGATGAGAAAAAGGAAAAAGAAATTTTATTATTTGGTAAGTTATCCAGAAAAAACCAAATAAACGAGATTTTATATGAATATTGGCACGACGATATTATAAGCGAAATTTCAAATGGTAATATAGAGCTTTTCAAAGCCGTACGAGATTTTTTAAGTTATGATGATATACAAAAAATTTTTACTTCAGGTAATTTTATAATTGAATTGAGTGATGTTTATTCAGATATTCAAGATGAATTTATAAATTGGTTCTTTACAAAATCCATGGATAAGAATAAGACTAGTTGTTATCGTTACATTTTGGACAATCCATCTCTATACAAAAAATTTGTCGATAAACTTTATAGTCTGCCAGTCTCTGAGACATATAGCATATTTATTGAAACTTTACAACATCATTTTCGAAGGGAACAAATAGATAAGAATAAGATTATTGATTTGTTTTTAGTATTAAATAAAAAGTTAGATACTTCTGAAAAGATTCCTAATAAAGAATATCTTCTTAGATTTTTAAACGAAATTGTTTTTAGAGATAAGTTAATAGAACTTATTAAGGCAACTTTGAAATATAAATTGGGTGAGCCAAAAGAGTTAATAAATTTTTTGAAGGAAGACGAAAATGTGAAATTTTTCTCCGATATTATGTTTAAAGGTTTAGAGGAAATCATTAGAGAAGAGCGAGCCTCAAGAAGTTCAATTAAAATTTAATATTTTTTGCCAACCTTAAGGTAAGCCTTTAAACTGTAATTAAACATTTTGTAATAGGGCTTAAAGCTTTTGATTAATATTTTTCTACGATTAGAGGTAAATTAAATTTTAGAAATAATGAAAGACATTAATGTAATTTGTGTTTTAATCAGAGAGAATAGTTCTAACTAATCAATCTAAACTCAAAATATTATCTGCTATTCAATAAGAGGAAAAAATGGCGAAGCAATTAACTCAAACACAGAAAAAAATTTTGGATTACATCGTTGATACAATTGTATCAAAACAAATTCCACCTACACTGGCTGAAATTGCTCGTCACTTTGGATATAAAAATCGAGCAACTGTTCAACAACATCTTCGAGCAATTGAACAGAAAGGATACATCAAACGAAATCCAAAACTCGCTCGTGGAATTGAACTAACTCTATCAGATAAATTTTTTATTCCACGACCCGTGCTCGGTGAGGTTGCAGCGGGTAATCCACTTGTAATTTATCCCGATGCAATTGATACAGTTGAATTACCTTCAATTGTTCGTATGCCAAACGACTCGTTCCTTCTGCGAGTTAAAGGTGATAGTTTGAAAGATGCTTACATTTTCGATGGTGATATAATTATTGTAAATCCAAATGCAACAATTACTGATGGTCAAATTGTAGTAGCAATATTAGATGACTCGGCAGTGGTAAAAAG
>JAOADD010000045.1 GCA_026417495.1 Ignavibacteria bacterium | reverse complement strand
GAATAATAAAATAACTTTTAGTTTAAGAAATTAATTTGCATTTTTGATAAATTAACTTTTTATGATAGGGAAACTATTACAACCTGAAATAAAAGAACTAATTGAAAGAAGAGATTGGAATATTTTGAAGGAAGTTATTTTAGATTTTCACCCTTCAGAAATTGCCGATATCATAGAAAACATTGACGAGAAAGATAGAGCGATTTTATTTAGATTTTTACCTAAAGATATTGCAGCTGACGCTTTTGAGTATTTAAATTATGATGTTCAAAAGTCACTTTTAAAATCATTTACTGACAGTGAAATAGCACAAGTTCTAAATGAAATGTCTCCCGATGATAGAACCGAGCTGTTAGAGGATTTACCAGGCCCACTTGTAAAAAAACTTATTAGATTATTAACTCCAGAAGAAAGAAAGATTGCGGTAAATCTTTTAGGATATCCAGAACAGTCGGTTGGAAGGTTAATGACACCTGATTTTATTGCTATCAAAACTGATTGGACAATATCACAGGTTTTAGAGCATATCAGAAAGGTTGGGAAAGAAATTGAGAATATAGAAACTTTGTTTGTTACCGATAATCAAGGAAAATTAGTTGATGAATTATCAATAAAAGAAATTTTACTATCAGACCCCAATTCAAAAGTTTCGGACATTTTGAAACAAACTGTTATTAGTTTACAGGTAACAGATGATCAGGAAAAAGCAGTGCAAATGTTCAGGGAATATGACTTATATGTTATTCCTGTTGTTAATGAAGAAAATTATTTGCTTGGAATAGTTACAGCAGATGATGTACTTGATGTAATTGAAGAAGAAGCAACGGAAGATGTTCAAAAGTTTGGTGGTATGGAGTCATTGGACTTACCTTATATATCTACACCATTACCTAAGATGGTAAGAAAGCGAGCAGGTTGGCTTGTGATACTTTTTATTGGTGAGATGTTAACAGCTACAGCTATGGGTTTTTTCGAGCATGAAATTGCTAGAGCAGTGGTGTTAGCATTATTTATTCCTTTAATTATTTCAAGTGGCGGAAATAGTGGCTCACAAGCAGCAACTCTTGTGGTAAGAGCACTTGCTTTGGGAGAAATAACTATTAGAGATTGGTTCAAAATTATCAGAAGAGAGCTTATTACAGGAGTTTCTCTGGGGGCAATTCTTGCAAGTATAGGATTTTTGAGGATTACATTATGGCAATTAGCAGGAAATTTATATGGCGAACATTGGTTGGCTGTAGCATTTACAGTAGCACTTGCCTTAGTTGGTGTTGTTATGTGGGGTACACTTATGGGTTCTTTACTTCCAATTATCTTGAAATCATTTAAATTAGATCCAGCAACTTGTTCCGCACCTTTTGTTGCTACTCTTGTTGATGTTACTGGAATTATTATCTATTTTACCGTAGCAAGTTTTATTTTAGCAGGAACTTTGCTATAAAAGTATTTTTATTTAATCATTACCATAAAAATAATTTTTCTTACTTCTGCAGAAGTTAACTTACAGAAGTATATTCCACTTGAACAGTTTTTTCCATCCCACACTAATGAATACAACCCTGATTCTAATTCACGGTTTATTAGTGTCTCTATTTCTCTTCCAATAATATCATATACTTTAAGTGTAATATATTGTTTTTTCGGAATGGAAAATCTTATTTGAGTAGTTGAGTTAAAAGGATTAGGATAATTCTGATATAATACGAATTCTGATGGTGTCAGATGTGATGTAACTTTTAAAGTTGGATTAAAATCAGTAAGAGGTCTTCTCCAAATCGAAGTAGCACTTGCTGATGCTAAGATGTAATTTCCTGATGAATTAAAATAAAATCCAAATACATAAGGAGTTTGATCAAATCCTTCATTCTTTGTAATCCAGTTTTGACCATAATTCGTAGAGAAATAAACACCCTCATTATTACCAAGTCCTGCCCAAGCAAAATTAGATATTGCAAATATAGATAATATAACCTTATTATTTAATGTTGAATGTGTCCAAGTTAATCCTAGATTTGTTGATATGTATATCCCAGAGTCTAATGTACCTGCGTATATATAGTTACCACTTGTTGCGAGAGAGTATATTGTTTTATTGTTTAAAGGAGTTTGTTGCCAATTATTTCCATTGTTGGTTGAATAAATAACTCCATTATTTTCAGTTCCTGCAAATAAATAATTTCCATTGGAAGAAAGAGAATAAATTGTATAATTATTTAACGGTGTTTGAATCCATGTTAATCCGTTGTCCGTTGATTTATAAACTCCATAATACCATGAACCAGCAAATAAGATATTATTGTGCAAACAAATTGATTCTATTGTTCTATTAGTAAGATTAGATTGAAACCAATTTAATCCATTATTTGTGGTGTAATATATTCCATAATTATAAGAACCAGCAAGAGTATAACTTGAGGTAGAATACAAAGAGTAAAAAGTTTTATTTATCATGCTTGTTTGACTCCAATTGTATCCTCCATCGGAAGAATAAAATATCCCACCATTATAACCTGTGCCTGCAAAAATATTATTTCCGACTCCTGAAATACATCTAAAATCAGTATTGCAAAAGTTTGAGATACCCCAGTTTACACCTGCATTAGTTGAAATTACAATCCCATTATCAGATGCTGCAAAATATTTTGTTGGTTGTAATGATATTGCTCTTATCCATCCTGATGTGAAATCTGTTTGTGTCCAATTTATTCCATTGTTAGTAGAACGATAAATTCCCTGACTCCATGTTCCGAGAAAAATATTATTTCCACTGATTGCAATTGCAAATACATATTCTGAAGTAAATTGTGCAACTGGTTGCCAGGTATCACCATTATTGTCAGAGCGAAATAGTCCTGAATAAGTTCCAGCAAAAACTGTTGAAGCATTTACCGCCAGAGAAATAACTGTATAACTGTTCAATGGAGTTTGAGTCCAATTTATTCCTCCATTTGTAGAACGGTACACACCTGAATCAGTTGTTCCTGCAAATATTGTTTGACCATAAACTGCAAGAGACCATACATTTTTATTATTAAGGGATGTTTGTGTCCAGTTTTGTCCGTTGTTCGTGCTTTGATAAACACCATATGAATCTGTCCCTGCAAATATAGAGTTGGTTCCAATAATGATAATTCTAACATACCTGCTTGGTAAAGTTTGAATCCAGGATGTTCCATAGTTAGTTGATACATAAATACCGCTTCCATAAGTACCAGCAAATACAAAATTATTATCCGTTGCTAATGAATAAACATAATTAGAACCTAAACCACTCTGTTCCCACTGAGAACCGTTGTTAGTTGATCGAAAGACCCCATTTGAAAAAGTGCCTACATAAACATAAGGTTGATTTGATGCTAGAGTTCTAAAGCTATTACCATAATAAAGACCATTTCCTTTAAACCATTGTGGGTAACTTGAATTTATTAAGATTAAAGAAATAATAAAGAAGTAGTAATGTTTATTCATATCTATTATTTTTTTTAAGATATACATTCTTAGTTAAATTTGTTGGGTTTAAAATAAAATTTTTTAAATATACAAATAAAAAACTCTGGAAACAATAATTATTTTTCCAGAGTCTTTTAGTGCCCGAGATCGGAATCGAACCGATACTGACCTTTTAGGTCAACAGGATTTTAAGTCCTGCGCGTCTGCCAGTTCCGCCACTCGGGCAAATTATAATAAATATAAATAATAAGGTTCTTATTATCAATTAATAACTGTATTCCAGATTGAAAATTTTTTTATCTTTCGGAAACGTATCTAAAAAATATATGGAATTTTTTGTGGAATTAGAACTTTAAATAATTTGTTTACTCATAAAGCAGTTATTATTTATTAAAAATTTTCCTAAATATTGATTTTGAAATTAAAAATCAAAATAACTATATTATATATGTCGTAAAAGAAAAGTGATTTCAAAAGAGATATTATATTATTTTCTTAAAGCTCATCTGAAAAGTTTAAAATTTATTTCTCAATTTATATATTGATTTTTAATAAAAATAAAAGCAATTTAAACAACTTATAAGAAATATTTATAAAAACAAAAAATAGTTTTTTATGGAAGAAAAAAACACATACGGAAAAGATACTGAGATTATTAATAATATGGAAGCGTTAGAAGTTGCAGAGTTAGAGCAAAAAGTTCAATCTCTTAAAAGAGATGATTCTCAATTAATACAAATACAAGATTATGTTATTAGAAAGGGAATAAACCAACTAGAGAAAGAAGGAGCATTCGCTTATTTTAAATCAGCGTTTCCATCACTTATTGTTGTGCTTTTATCGTTTTTAGTTGATGTTGCTTATGTACCACTTTTTGGGCATGTGGCTAATAGCTTTTCTCAGTGGCTATTTCCGGAATCTAATTTATTAAATACCCAAATTGAACCAGTACAGTTATGGTGGATGCCTTTTGCATTTTATTTAATATTTATCTTATTTGCGTTGAGAGCTAATCAGACTTTGAAAACCGAGATAATTAGTAAAGGTGCTTCTGAAGGTATTATTGCAAGAGTTAATGAAAAATATAATGGTCTTGTAGACTCTATTGGTACAGCACTACCATTACTTGGTGCTGCTATATTATTAGTATCAATTAAGATTGGGCCTCAGTTATTTCTTGGATTTTCCGTTCCATTTGAAATAAAATCAATTATTATTCTTGCTATTGCTAAATTGTTTGGTGCTGTATTTGAAGCACAAAGTTTAAGATATCAAAAAATTGTTGAAGAGGTTAAAAATATTGAAACCGAGTTCTATTATCAAACAAGGGAGAAGGAACAGAACAATTTAATCACTAAACTCAGTGAAGCAAACAAACAAGCATTAGCAGAAATAATGACAACTTCTGGAGCTGGAGTAAAACATTTCTCAAAAGAAGAGATTGAATATATTTATAAATTAATTAAGGTAACGAATGATATTACAAAAGAGTTTGCTGCAAATATGGAATCATTTAAAAATACAGTTGATGAAATTAAAAATGTTAAGCTATTTGATTCTGCTATTATAAATCAATTTAATCAAATTTCAGCTACTTTGACGAACATTGCAGGAATAGTTCATAAATCCGCAGAATATTCTACAATACTAAGACAACAACTTGAAGCAATTCAAAAATTAGGAGAGCAAATTAACAAATTAAAGATTGATTTGCCTGATGAAAAGCCATTAAAAGAATTACAAATGACAGCCCATTTTATTTCAGAGACTTTGAAAATTATGAATGAAGCCAATGCCACAAAGAGTCTTGAAAATCTTGCATATATAGCTGGAAAACGTTCTGGGAACAATTTACAATGATTTGTAGATTAATAAAGTAAAGTGTGCGATGTAAATAAATTATTGATTAACATATGTTTTATATAAGTTATGATAAAATTGAAAATATTTTAAAATTTTAAACTACAACAACAATGAAAGGCGCAAGAGATGTAAAATTCGTAATATATCAAGTCCTTTACATCTTTGTAGTATGCGTAATAGCACTCAAAGGTGCAAATATAGATTTGGTTGAAGTTATTTCTAAACAAGATATAGTTAAGAAACAATATGCAGATTCATTAAAAGCATTTATTGATTCTCTTCTTGCTTTGGGGCTTGTACCCAAACTTGATTTTGATAGTGCTGTAAATTTTGAAGATTTTCAAAAGTTACAGGTTCAATTACAGCAAATGAAAACTCAGTTATCAGTAGTTCAGACTCAACCACAGCTTAGATTAGAACAGAAGCAGCCAGAATTGAAAATAGAAGAGAAAAAACCCGAGGAAGAGAAACCTTTAGAAGAGAAGAAAATTCAAGCGGATGTTCAGATTTCGGGAACATTTACTCAGTATTTAACTTATACTGTAAAAAATCCATACAATGGTACATTAGTAATTTCTGCTGATGGAAGGACGTTAGCAAGTATTCCTCCTGGTGGTTCTGCAACTTTTACACTTGGAGGTGAAAAAAGTATCACTTATAGAGTTGGTGAATCTTCAGATACTAAACCAATTCAAAAGAAACCACCTCCAGAAATTACTATGACCCGATTAGCACAAATGGGCGAAGGTATCTCAGTGCGAAATATACAATCTCAAGTTGGATATCGTGTTCAAATTAAAGATGTAGCACCTGAACAATTGAAAGTAACTGTTTCAGGGCCTGTAAGGGTAACTCAATCTGGTCCTGGTACTTATGATATAACTCTGAATTTTCTTACTTCAAAGTCTGCATTTGAAGCATTTACAGAAGGTAAAGAGGAACCCTACAACGTAGCATTCACTATTACAGTTGTTGATGCAGCTGGTAATAAAATTAGTAGGCAAGGTATATTTACATTTACTGAGTGGTAACAATTTATTGTAATGGATTTATTAATTTTTTGTTATTAATTTTATTTGTAAATTAAATGAATAATTAATTTATATAAAATGAATAAAAAGAGAATATTTTTTAGCCTTTTAATTGTTTTTTGTTCTTTATTGCTTTTACAAGTAGAAAATGTTTTTGCACAAGAAGAGCTAGAAAATGATCCAAGAACATGGAAATATTTTAGAATTAACGCTCGTGCTCAAGATGATAGCGTTTTTGTGAAGCTTCAGGATGAATTATTTATTGATCCTAAACTTGAAAGTTATGCTATTACTGTTAATATTATTGACCCACAAGTGCAAACTGTAGTTATTGGTGATGAAACTTCTGCAGACGCAATGAGATTTGCATGGTCACAATTATCTAAGGAAACCCAGGATAAATTGATTAATTGGACGGGAGCCAATAAGGTAAATCTTAGAGAATCGAAATTAGATTATGGTTCTGTATTTTTAAGGGTGATTAAAAAAATCAAGATTAAAGAGTTAATAGCACCACCTAAAAAAGTACGTGATATTATAAATACTACAGCATATCACAATCCTTACTTACAAGTTTTTGGTGGTGATCCTCTTGGCATTCCTATTAAAAGAGGTTTCGGATTTTCTTTCTATAGTGGGACACCATATTCTGGACCACTTGAAACCGATAAAGTAGGTGCGAATTTCCACTTACTCGGTGCTTCTGTTGGTGTCAGTACTAGGATTAAAGAATTAGTACTTAAACATCAGGCGGGAGCAACAGCTGGTGAAAAAGAAAGTAAATTTGGAAAGTATAATAACTTGTTTACACCAAAACTTGGTCTAGAAATTTCCTATGTAATTCCTTTTGGTAACTTCTTCCAAGTTGGGTATTACACAGTACTTGATTCTGGTGATTATGATCCGCCATTAAAAGTACGAGTTGAAGGTGATACTACTTTTATGCCTAATAGTGTAATTGTAGATGAAAGTTTCTTTAATTGGGAATTTAGATATCCATTTAGAGCTTTGGGTTCAACACGTGCAAAAATTTATGTAGCTAGATATTTAGGTGAAACTCACATCGGATTTTCAGCAAGAGAAATGAGATTTGCAGGTTCTGTATTTGATTTAAGAATTAATGCGACTCTTGCCGGGAGAAGAAATTTCCAATTGTTAATTGAAACTTTAATTTCAGATATTGGAGAAGGATTCTCGCTTACCTCATTTGCTTTTGGTCCTTCTATTAGAATGACAAAAACTCCAAGTGGAAGGTTTGGTGTTGTGTGTGTAATGATTAATGGTAGATTTAAAATTGGTGATTACTTTGAGGAGAAATAAAATTTTTAAATTTATTATTTTCAAATATTAATAAGGGGCTATGAAAAAATTGTTTTTTGGTGGGATAATAATTATCCTGTTCTTAGGGACAGGATTTTTATTTTCTCAAGAATATGAGGAGTGCTGTGACGAAGCAGAAAAGGAAGAACAATATAATAAATTTTACAAGGATTTAAATGATTCTAAAGAAAAGAAAAAATTGTTAGAAAGTGAAGTCAAAAACTTAACTAAAGAAATTCAAGACCTTGAGAGTGAAGCAGTTGATAAGGACAAAAAAATATCTGAATTGCAGCAAGAATATGATAATTTAATAAACTCTTTAAATCTAACTGAATTTGATAGTAAATTTTCTGAGACCGAAAGTACAATTAAAAATCGTATCGGCACTCCAGAATTGGCAAGAAAAAACTTTTTTGATGAAATTTCACTTTCAAAAGCGAAATGTTTGCCAAAGTATCAAGAACGATACAATAAAATGTACGCTGAGTTACTTAAATGGGAAGAAGATTCAAAGAAAATAGTTGTCAAGGAAGAAAAATATACTCAATATACTGTTGTTAAAGGCGATTGTCTTTGGAAGATAGCACAAAAGAAAGAAATTTATGGTAATGCACGATTCTGGGTTAAAATTTGGGAGGCTAATAAAGAGGGAGTAATTTCAGCTCCGAAAGGGGTTCCTCATAAAATAGTAAAGCCAGATTTGATTTATCCCGGGCAGATTTTAAGAATTCCTGAATTAACAGATATAGAGAAAAAAATAATTTCTGACAAAAAGCAGATAAAGAAGAAAGAAAGAAAACCGAAACAAGAACCTAAGAAGAAAAATAAAAAATAATTTAGTTTAAGATACTTTGTTTTAAGGTGATTTATAATTTATAAATCACCTTTTTTATTTCATTTTCAATCTTGCTCCGAATGCACCATCTATGTGATGGATGTGGGGAAAAGTTTCAATAAATCCTTCTTGATTCACAACATTTTCATTTACGAAATCCTTTGCATTTACAACCTCAAATTCAGGATGTCTATCGAGGAAAATATGAATTACATCTGCATTTTCTTCTTGTTCTATCGTGCAGGTGCTGTAAATTATTGATCCACCTGGTCTTAAATATTTGATAGAATTTTCTAATATTTCTAATTGAATCTTTTGCAATTTAGGAATATCTTTTGAATCGCGTTTCCATTTAATCTCTGGCTTTTTAGATATAACTCCGAAACCTGAACAAGGTGCGTCAACAAGGACTTTATCAACTTTACCAATTATTTTTGTCTTCAATATTTCTGTTGTTGGGTTTGAAATATCATCATAAAGGATTGTAACATTTGTGAGTTTATATCTATCTATATTCCTTTTCATTGCTTCTGCTCTTGATAAATATTTATCAACTGCTACTATGTATGCTTTTCCTTTTGATATTTCTGACATATGGATTGTTTTACCTCCAGGAGCAGCGCAAGCGTCTAGAATTAATTCATTTTCTCTTGGATCTACTAGATATGAAATTAAACCCGCACTTTCATCTTGAATTGAAAAGTATCCACTCTTAAAATATTCATCCTCTTGAAATTTAGAAAAAATTTTCACATTAAAAAATTCTTGTAAGTAATTAGTCTTTGCGTAGATTAATCCTTTTTGATTTAAATATTCTGTAAATTCTTGCTCTGTAATTTTCAAAGGATTATATCTTAATGTAAGGGCTGGTCTTTTATTATTTGCCTCGCATAATTTTTGTGTCTCATCAAATCCAAATCGTTGAATCCATCTCTTTACTAACCAATTAGGATGCGATTGAATTATTCCTAAGTAATTTGCTTCATCTATTTCTCTTGTAGGCCAAACGAGAGCATCAAGTGTTCTTATTATGGTTCGCAATAACCCATTTACAACACCAGCATGTTTTTCCCCATGTATTCTCTTCACAAACTCTACCGCTTCATTTACAGCAGCAGAGAAAGGAATTTTATTAAGAAACATTATTTGATATAGTGCAACTCTCATTGCATTTTTTACCTCAGGAACACATTTCTCATAGTTCCCTCTATAAAAACCATTAAGAAACCAATCTAATCTTCTTATCCATCTTACTACACCATGTACCAGTTCATTTAGTAATGATTTATCGAAATCATTCAAGTAATGGTTATACTTTAGTTCATTGTCAATTAATTTATCTATATATGCATCCGATCGTTCATATCTACAGATAATTTTCACAGCACAGGACCGTGCATCTTTATACAATGGATTATCATAATTCATTTTTGAACCTGCGTCCTCTTCCTTTCTATTTTTAATTATATATCTTATTGCTTCAATGTCATCTATTTCTGTAATTTCTTCTTCATTAGTATTAACGGAATTATCCTCGTAATTTTGTTCTGCAAATTCATTGTTAATATCATGCTTATATATTTTTTCTTCTCGCTGCTCTTCTTGGTTTTTTGTTTCTTTTGAATTATTTTGTTTAGGAATGTTTTCCATACATTACAAAATATAATAATCCTTTATTAATAAAAATTATTTTCGTCATTCAAAAATGTCAATTGTATTTTCACCCATTTCTGTAATTATAGAAATTGGGCATTTATCAATCGAGTTTAGAAATTGTTTCCCGTAGGGTTTTGATATAATCCTTTTATCAAGAATTGCAATAATACCTTTATCAGTTTTATTCCTTATTAATCTACCTATACCTTGTCTGAACTTGAATATTGCTTCGGGTAGTGCATAATCAGTAAAACTATTACCTCCTTTTGAATCTATATATTCCATTTTTGCTTGTATTAAAGGGTGATCGGGAACCTGAAATGGTAGTCTTGTAATAATTAAATTTGTTAACGCTTCTCCTGGAACATCAATACCTAACCAAAAACTATCAAGACCAAATAAAACAGAATCTATTTCAGACTTGAACCTATCAAGAAGAAATTTTCTTGACTTACCTTCACTTTGTATGTAAAAAGGAATATTATCTTCATTGAGTTTTTCTCTCAAAGCATCAGCAACTTTTTTTAAAGCTCTTGAATTTGTAAATAATACAAGGGCTTTTCCATTAGTCATTTTAATAAAATAATATATCCAATCTTTCAAGTTTAAATAATAATCATCTTTATCTTCTATTGGTGGTGGTGGAATATCTTTAGGTATATAAATTTTTACCTGATTATAAAAATCAAATTGAGTTGGTAAAATTAATTCCTTTGCAACTTCTCCACCAAGTCTATTTTTAAAATAGTCGAAGCTCTTCTTAATTGAAAGTGTTGCGCTTGTAAGAATGCAAGTGTTATTCGATTTAAATATATTTTTTCTAAAATAATCTGATAAGTCCACAGGGGATACACACAGTGATATATTTGAGTCATGCTTTTGAGAAGATAACTCTACCCAATATACACAGTTTTCTTGATTCTTTGCTTGTTTAATAAATTCATCAATCAAAATATTAAACTCTAAAAATTTTAACCTGTAATCATTTAATTCATTTTCCTCAAGATCATTTCTACAGTATTTAACTAATGCTCCTAATTTTGATGTTAAATGTTTTATTTCATCTTTTAAAATGTTATCAACAAAATCTTGTTCAAGCACTCTAACAGCTAACTTTTTCTCATTAATGTTTTTGAAAAGTTTTTCTCTTATGTTTTGAAAAAACTTTTTATTTAAGTCTAAAAGGTTTTCTATAATTGGTATTATTGTTAATAATTCAGGAAAAGTAGCAAGAAACCCTTTTTTAGTGTTAGGGTTGTATAACCTGTTTAAGTGATATTTTATCATATCCCTTGAAATAGAAGGTACTATATGTTCTGAGGCAACATTTTCAACAGTTTGTGCTTCATCAAATATTAAAAAATCATTCCCAAACAGATAGCCGTCAGATTCGGGATCTTTATATGCTTCAAAAAGGGTGAAGAATAAATGATGATTTACAATTACTATATCAGCTTCTGAAAGTTTATGCTTTGCTTTCTGGTAAAAGCATTTTGTGGTTTCAATTGGTCCACAGGTTTTACTTGTACAAATTCCATGTTCTGCACATACACTTTGCCAAACATTCATGTCTACTGGAAATTCAATATCTGATAAAGTTCCATCATTGGTTCTTCTTGCCCATTGTTCAATTTCTTCAAGACTAGCTAATTCAGAATCGTTGAAGAGAGTATTTGCTTTTTCGAGAGCTATTTCAAGTCTGTTTGGACAGAGATAATTATTTTTCCCCTTTATTATTGCAGATTTGAATTCTAAAGGTAAAAGTTTATGTAAGGTTGGTAAATCTTTATGTATTAGTTGTTCCTGTAAGTTTATTGTGTTTGTTGATATAACTGCTTTTTTATTTGATTCTTTTGCATAGTATATTGCTGGGACTAAATAAGCAAAACTTTTTCCTATACCAGTAGGAGCCTCTATAAAGATATGTTCTCTGTTTATAAGTGTTTCATATACTGCAAGGGCCATCTCTAGTTGTGAATTTCGGAATTCATAGTTTTCAAAATTTTTTGATAATAAACCATCTTCAATAAAGAAATTTGTTATTTCCTCTTTAGTATTCATATTGTAAATTTACTTAATTTTATATTCTCATATTAAGTAAAAAAGTATATCTCTCCTTGATTCTTTATTTCACTGTATATGATAAACTAAAATATTAATTTGGAATTAAAAAAGAGTGTAATGAGAAAACTTAGCCATGAAGAAATTAAGGCAATGAGAAAAAGTCTTATTGAAATAAAAAATTTTAAAAGGAATCCTGTATATGCTATATGTGAAAATATTCGTAGTATATATAATGTTGGAGCAATATTTAGGACATCGGATGCAGCACTTATCGAAAAGTTATATTTAACTGGTTATACACCTCATCCACCGAGAAAAGAAATTGAGAAAGTTGCTTTAGGAGCAACTTTAAGTGTTCCTTGGGAATATCGGAAAAGTGCAATAGAGGTGGTTAATGAATTAAGAGAGAAAAGAGTAAAAATATTTGTACTTGAAATCACTGACTTAAAAAGGTATTACTGGGAGCTCACAAAAGATGACTTTCCATTAGCTATTGTTGTTGGTAATGAAATTACGGGTGTTTCAAAAGAACTTATTTCAATTGCTGATTCCTCACTTGAAATACCGATGTTTGGAATAAAACAATCTCTAAATGTTGCAGTTGCTTTTGGAATTGCAGTATATGAAACAGTAAAAATTTCGATGGGAAATGGTATTCTAAAATAAAATTAATATAAGATTAATATTCTCTGCTTGAGACAAAATCAACTAAATTGTCCAATGCAGTTTTTGCATCGGAATTCTTAAATATTTTTAAATTTTCTCTAGCTAATTCGCAATAATATTTTGTTTTTTCATTAGTGTGTTCAATCCCTCCATAATTATTAACAAAATCGTATACAGCGTCAAATTTCTTAGTAGAATTACTTTTTATCAATTTAATGATTTCGTAAGATACTTTCTTTGGTGCATGATTTAAAGAATATAGTAATGGTAAAGTAAATTTCTTTTCTTTAATATCATTTCCGATAGATTTTCCTAATAATTTTTTTCTTCCCATATAATCAAGCAAGTCATCTCTTAACTGAAAAGCAATCCCTAAATTTTCACCAAAATTTGCTAATTTATCAATATATTCCTTATTATTTGTAACGCTATATGCTCCTAATTTACAACAAGTTTTTATCAAAGAAGCTGTCTTATTAGAAATTACTTCAAAGTAAGTTTCTTCAGTAGCATCGAATTTTCTTGAGCGTTGAATTTGCAAAAGTTCTCCTTCACTCATCCTTTTTACTGCTTCGGATGTTATCCTTAAAAATTCGAATTCATTATTTTCAAGTGAAACAAGCAATCCTTTAGATAATAAATAATCACCAATTAAAACTGCTGCTTTATTCTTCCACACTGCATTTATAGAAGCTATTCCTCTCCTTACTTTTGCATCATCAACTACATCATCATGAATTAAAGTAGCTGTATGTAATAATTCTACAAGAATCGCTGCTGTATATGTCCTATCATTTATATTACCAATTAATTTTGCACTAAGTAATACTAATAAAGGTCTAATTTTTTTACCTTTTTGTTTTAATACATATTTAAGTATTAAATCAAGTAAAGTAATTTTTGACTTTAGGATAGAAGAAAATCGCTTTTGAAATTCTCTCAAATCCTTCTCTATGGGTTTTATAATATTTTTATTCATTCAATCAAGTTTTTAACTCAGAAGGTTTCTTCTGGGTATATTTACAAATTAAAATACTAATTTCATAAAGTAATAGTAATGGAATTCCGAGTAAAAGTTGACTAGCAATATCAGGGGTTGGAGTTAAAATTCCTGCTAAAATTAAAATAAGAACTATAGCATGCCTTCTGTATTTTTTCATAAAAGTGTTTGTAAGTATTCCAAGTTTTGCAAGAAAAAAAGAAACTACAGGTAGCTCAAAAACTAAACCTCCAACAAGTATCATTGAAAGTACAAAAGATAAATATTCATCGACTGCTATTTGGTTTTGTATTAATGAAGAACCAAATTTTGCAAAAAAGCCGAGAGCTATTGGAAGAAAAATAAAATATATAAAAGCAACACCAAGTAAAAAGCATAATATAGTAAATATAATAATACTCGAAATGTATTTTCGTTCATTCATTAATAATCCTGGTTGAATGAATTTCCAGAACTGATACATAATAACGGGAATACTCAAAATAACACCTCCAATAATTATTACTTCAAGATACAAAGTAACCTGTCCATAAGGTTTTAAATTAATAATATTTAAAGGTGGTTCAGTCTGTTTCGCGGGTAAAAGTAAAATGTTTGTAATTATATAATCTGAAAAAATACCAACAAAAACTGCACACACAATTATAGCAATAATTGACTTTATTATTCGCCACCTTAACTCTTCAAGGTGGTCTAAAAAGTTCATTTCTTTATCAGCATACTGATTTTCATTAGTAGGCATACATTGGGAATTTCGAAGTTAGAGCTAAAACTTCGTTCTTAACTTCCTCTTTTACTTTTTCATTATCAGGGTTTGAGATAACTTTGTTTATAAAATCAGCTATTAATTCCATTTCTGGTTCTTTCATTCCTCTTGTTGTTAAAGCAGGTGTTCCTAATCTTATTCCACTTGTAATCATTGGGCTTTTATCATCGAAAGGAACTGCATTTTTATTACAAGTTATTCCAACTTCATCAAGTGCTTCCTGTGCAGCTTTACCAGTAATATTTTTATTTCTTAAATCAATTAACATAAGGTGATTATCTGTACCATCAGAAATAATTTTAAAACCATAAGAAATTAATTTGCTTGCAAGTGTTTTTGCATTGCTGATAATTTGCTTTGCATAGCTTGTAAAGCTATCGTCAAGCGCTTCTTTAAACGCAACCGCTTTTGCTGCTATTACGTGCATAAGAGGACCTCCTTGCACCCCTGGCATTACCATTGAGTCTATCAATTCACTCATCATTTTTACTCTGCCTGATTTTGGTGCTTTTATACCAAAAGGATTTTCAAAGTCTTTTCCAATTAATATCATTCCACCTCTTGGTCCTCTCAAAGTTTTATGGGTTGTTGTTGCAACTACATGGCAATAAGGAAGTGGGTCATCAAGTAATTTCTTTGCGATTAATCCTGCTGGGTGAGCAATATCTGCAAAAAGAAATGCCCCAACCTTATCAGCTATTTCTCTGAAAATTTTATAATTAATATTTCTTGAATAAGCACTTGCACCAACTGTAATCATTTTTGGTTTTTCTCTTTTTGCTACTTCTTCCACCATATCATAATCAATATAACCCGTATCGGGATGAACGCCATAAGCACAGAAATCATATAAAATACCTGAGAAATTTACTTTTGAACCGTGAGTTAAGTGACCACCATGTGATAAATCCATTCCCATAACTTTATCTCCTGGTTTCACCAGAGTGAAATATACAGCCATATTTGCTTGGCTCCCTGAGTGGGGTTGTACATTTGCATACTCAGCACCGAAAAGTTGTTTCGCTCTATCTCGAGCTAGATTTTCTGCAACATCTACAAATTCGCAACCACCATAATATCGTTTTCCAGGATATCCTTCTGCATATTTATTTGTAAGTACTGAACCGAGTGCTTCAATAACAGCATTTGATACAAAATTTTCTGATGCAATTAATTCCAATTTGTTTAATTGTCTCTGCGTTTCATTTTGAATCGCATTATAAATATCTATATCTTTTTGTTTTAAGTTTTGCATATATTTTATAATTTATTTTATAATGAATTTAATTTTTCAACTCTTCTTAAATGTCTTTCTTCTTGTTCAAATTCTGTGTTGAAGAATATTGTTAAATATTTTTTTGCTGTCGCAAAATTAATTGTATCTGCACCAAAACAAATTACATTGGCATTATTATGTTTTCTTGACATTTCTGTTATAATTTCCGATGTTGCATTAACTGCTCTTATTCCCTTTATTTTATTTGCTGCTATTGATACCCCAATTCCACTTCCACAAATAGCAATTCCATATTTTGCTTTACCTTCTTTGACACTTGTTGCTACTTTTACTGCAAAGTCTGGATAATCTACACTTTCTTTTGTATGTGTGCCAAAATCAATTATATTATAACCTTCAGATTTAAGATAATTTTTAATTAATTCTTTCAATTCATATCCTCTATGATCTGAACCTATAGATATAGTAAATTTCTCTTCCATAAATATTTTATTTATTTTTCTTCTTCACTTATTCGTATGAACCATAGTTCACCGAAATTAAAACCCGCTGTGATTTTAAAAATATTATCTTTTATCAATCCATTAGATGTCTTACCTCTAGTAGCAAAAGATAATCCAATATCTATTGTATTGTACTGATTAAGTGGAATTCCAATACCTGCATTTATACCAAAAAAATTAATTGTTTCATTGTTGACAAATAAGTTTGTCTTCTCATAAAATGCTCCAATTCTGTAATATTTATTAGTCCAGAAAGTTTCAAATTCAGGTTTAGGGGGTGGTGTAATTTCAACTCCTAAAGCGAATCTCATTGAATTTCTTAGATTTGCTGATGTTTGATTTCCTACTTTGTATTCGCTCCATTGTTGCATAAACAAATCTCCAGCAACTATTACTCTATCACCAAATTTATTCATTAGTCCAAATCCAAAAGCTTGGGGATATTTTATATCTGCAGGACTTAGTGTTGTTGTATCTAATCCTACTACTGTCTGATTAATAACTTCTGCTTCTGAAGTTAGGTTATATTTGGTTTGATATAAAAATGCTATCGTTAGATCTTCATTCTTAAGTTCAGTGAACATTCTTCCGATATTAAATGCTAATCCACCTTTTAAAAAAGACCCACTTATATTATTCTCAATTCGTCTATAGGAGTTTACATATTGAGAATTATTGAAATCTAGTAAAGCTAATTTCTTCACATTTCCAAATGAGTAATTATATTCAAAACCCGCACTAACATTTTTCAATCCTGCAAAACACATTCCGATATTAATTCTTGCTAATCCACCATTTCCTGCATAGGTTGCTTTCACTGGTAGACCATTTGTGAATGTGTTGTTTACAATTTTATAATTAATTTGATTCATTTGATTAAAGCCTAAATTTAAAACCCATCCTAAATCTTTATCAATAGGAATTCCTACATTAAACCCTGAGACATCTGCATTAGATAAATGAAAACTTTTATTGCCATTAGAAGAATGTAGAAAATCATATTCAAACCCAAAAGAAATTATTGTATAAGGTAATCTGTAATTTATTGCAGGATTAATACTATTCACATAATTACCTGTTAGTGCAATTCCTAAAACTCCCATTCCTTCCGTTCTATTACTTACATAATACTGCTGTTCTCCTAAACCATAAATATTATATGGAGAACCAACATTAAATTCTTCCTGTGCAAATAACGCAAAAGGCAAAAGTAATACAACTATTAAAACAATATTTTTCATCTTGGTGTATATCTAAGAATTAATAAAGGTCTTTTAGTGTTGTCAAATATGCTTTGTGAGTAAAATGTATATTTATCAATACCCTGATAATCATAAACATAGTTAAGTAGAACACCAAGGTTTGGTGCTCCCATATTCCACTTTTGAAATATATATTGCAATCTTATAGTATAAGTTACAGAATCTTTTTTTGATGTAAAAAACAATATCCCATCTGTTTGTACACTACCTGTTGTATCTGTTATTCTGCTAAAAGCAATTCTTGAATCTGATTTATTCTTTATGAATGAATTAGGTCCATCTAATTTAAACTCAAGATAAGCATCATTAATAGTAACTTTTTGGGGTAATTTTGTGAGGTCAAATTTTAGAATACTTCTATAACTTATTCCAGTATTCAATATAAATCTATCTTGTGGGATAATAATGTTTGTTACATTGCTTAAAGTAACAGATTCAGATGAGTTTAATACTATAGTATCAATTTTTGTACCTTTCTGAACAATTGCTTTTATATATGGTTTAATACTATCTGTAAGTATTAAATTTGAATAAAATCCTTTAATAGTAGTTGAAGACGAATTTGGATTTAATATCATTCCATAATTTACATAAGGATAATTTGAATTTGCTGCTTTCCATAGCCATTTTCTTACAGTTGAAGTATCAAAAGGAATATTTATTGTTATAGTATCTGTTAAAGTACCCGTGTAAGTACCAAGTAAATCACTACCTATATATGAGTTATTAAATTTATCAAAGGTTATTGTATTAAATGTAACGGTATCAGTGAGTGGATGTATGTCAAATGAAGTAATACCGAGTGAATCCTGAAAATAATAATTATTATAAGTCAAATTTAAAGTCGCAGATAAAACTGAACAACTATCATAATTAGAAGTAATATCTTTAAATTTTAGTAGAAGTTTTGACTCATAATTTTGAAATTTACCAACAAGGGAAAAGTAAGATGAATAAGTGTTAATATATTGTAAAAAACTGGAATTGGTAATTTCAATAGTATCAGTTTCAGAGTTAAGAACCTTGGTCCCGAGTGTATCGTCCCCTGGTAGAAAATTTAATCCTAAGTCGTTTGGTTCTTGTTCACAACTGTAAAAAATAAATAAAATTATTGAAATCACTAGAGCAATTACTGAGGTAGTTTTTTTCAAAATTAAGTTATAATTCATAATACTAACTAAAATCTTTTGCAAAAGAAAAATAAAATATTATTCAAAATAATATTTATTAATTAAACATTCAAAATATTAAACAATCAAAATTTAACTTTTAAGGGGATGGATAGTATTTGAATAATTAAAATAACCTAATTTTTCTCTTCTAATTGCTGAGTACTGAATTCTTTTATCTTTTTATATTGTTTCTTTACGTATTTAGCAGCATCAATCAAGTTCTTTGCTACATAGTCAATTTTTAGATTATTAGCTTCACATTCTTTTAAATCTTGTTTACCATATCCTGTAAGCACAAGAATTTTTTTCAGTCCAGCATTTTCTGCACATTGCATATCTTTTAATGAATCTCCTATCAGCCAACTTTCATTTAAATCAATGTCATATTTCAACTGTGCATCAAGTATCATACCAGTTCCTGGTTTTCTATAAATGCTGTCTACCTTAAATTCTTCAACAATACCATCTATATGATAAGGAGAATAGAAAATGTCATCTATCAAGCTTTTCCCACCATATGTAAGCAATCTGCGAAATTCATTATGAATTTCTTCCAATTCTTCAATAGTTAGAAGCCCATGAGCAACAACTGATTGATTTGTTATTACAATATTGAGAAAACCAAGTTTTTTAAACATCTTTAACGCTTTCTTGACACCAGGAAAAATATCTATTTCTTCCTTTCTCGTTAGGTAATTTATATCTTTATTTAGTGTTCCATCTCTGTCTAAAAATATTGCTTTCAATGTTTTTATAATTTTATTTTTAAATAGTATGGTTAAATTAGAGATAAAACTAATTTATTTTTTTGAAAGAAGTTTGTATAAATCCATATACCTTTTTGCAGATGCCTTCCATGAGAAATCCTGACTCATTCCAGTTCTCATCATAGTGCACCATTTTGATTTGTTATTACGATAAACTGATATAGCAAGTTTAATTGTATCTAAAAATTCTTTTGGATTGTATTTTTCAAAAATAAATCCAGTCCCATCTGGTTTTCTATAATCAATTATTGTATCTGCTAACCCTCCTGTCTTTCTAACTACTGGTATAGTGCCATAGCTCAAGCTATACATTTGATTGTATCCACAAGGTTCATATTTTGATGGCATAAGAAATATATCCGCACCAGCCTCTATATGATGTGCAAGTTCTTCATTGTAACCAATATGAACAATTAATTTTTCTGGATATTGTTTTTTTGCTTGCAATAAAAACTTCTGATAATGCTCTTCTCCAGCACCTAAAATAATCATTTGTATATTCTCTTTCATTAATTCGGGAAGAATTTTTACAACTAAGTCGAAACCTTTTTGATCTACGAGTCTGCTTATCATTCCTATTAGCGGAACATCTTCTTTATATTCGAGATTAAATCTTCTTAACAGTTCTCTCTTATTTTCATATTTCAAGGGTAACTCCTGGTAAGTATATCTGTAATAAATAATTTTATCAACACTTGGACTCCACACCGTATAATCTATTCCGCTTAGAATTCCCACTATGTCTTTCTTTCTTTTAGACAGTACATCTTCAAGCCCTTTATTCAATTCTTTATCGGTTAGAATTTCCTCTGCAAATTTTTTACTTACTGTTGTAATTTTATCAGCATACATTAAACCAGTTTTTAAAAAGTTAAACTTGCTATTTTGTCCTTGTGATTGTTCTTCAAAAACTGATTCAGGTAATCCTGTTTTATAAAAAGATGATTTTGGGAAAATCCCTTGTTGGACAAGGTTATGTATTGTAAGTACTGTTTTAATCCCTTTTATATGTTCGTTCTTTTTATAAATTGTTTTCAACATTGGAGGAATTAAACTCGTCTGCCAATCATTACAATGAATTACATCTGGTTTCCACTGTAAAATCTCCAATATTTCTATTACTGCTTTTGAAAAGAATAAAAACCTTTCGTCATTATTTGAAAATTCCTTTTTCGTTATTGGATTAAAGTATATTCCCTTGTTTTTAAAATATTCATTATTTTCTAATAGATAAATTTGAGCTTTTGTGTTCTTACCATGAATAAATGATGATTTGATGCTGAATTTAACAGGTCTACCAAGAAATTCTATTTTAAGATCCTTCAGGCGTTTAATCTCATGTATTTGCAGCCTGCGTTCATCAAGTGGGCCATATTTAGGTGTTATAATTCTTACTTCATTTCCTAATGAATTTAATGCCTGAGGTAATGAATTTGATACATCTGCTAAACCCCCTGTTTTAGAATATGGAAACACTTCAGAGGTTACAAAAAGAACATTATATCCTTTTCTCATCTAAGATTTTATTTTATACAAAGTTACTTCTATATCTTTAGATATTCAATACAATTATTTTGTTATTGTATTTATATGGTCAATGCAGAATTTGTTTCAAATTTATAAAAAATAATCAAATAATATTTATTACATGCAAAATAATACATTATCGAATCTCTTTGGTATCTGATTGTTTTTTTCCGAAAGTTTTAAATTTTATAATTAAAATTCACATTGTAGTTATACTAAAAAGTTATATCCAGAAATGATAATATTGTTATATCAAAGTTGAAAGTAGAATAAAAATCTAAGATAAAAAAACTGTTAAAATTAATATGAGAAAAAAGATGAAAACATTCATTTTTAGCTTGAATTGGTTGTTATTGGTGTATATTTTTTTATACAATGGTATTTATTTTATCTAATTTTAAAATTATATTAAAATTGTTGTAATTGTGAAAAAATGAATATTAAAGTAAAAATGAAAAATTCCTATAAAAAATTGTTTTTAATTATTTTTCTTTCTATCTTAATTGTGTTTATTTATGGAAGCAAATTTCAGTTTCAAGAGCCGAAGTATGTTGGGGTTACTAAATGCGTCAGTGCTTGCCATAAAACAGAAAGTCAGGGTAAGCAATTGGATATATGGAAAAACTCTCAACACTCAAAAGCATGGAAAACTTTGGAAACCGAACAATCAAAGAAAATTGCAATAGAAAAGGGATATAAAGAAAATCCAACTGAAATTATTGAATGTGTAAAATGCCATTTACTTGGTAGAGAAATCAAGCCAGATGAATTGACTTCAACTTTTGAAAAAGAAGAAGGGGTTCAGTGTGAAAGTTGTCATGGTCCTGGTTCGGAATATATGAAAATGTCTATTATGAAGGATAAAAATAAATGTATAGAACATGGTATGATTGTATATGATAATATAGAAAGTTTATGTATTATTTGTCACAATGAATCCAGCCCAACCTATAAACCATTTGAATTTGAAACTTCATGGAATAAAATCAAACATTATAAACCTTGATTAAGAAAATTCCTACCTATAAAAATTTTTTTCTTCTTCTAATTATTTTCTCTTTTTTAATTGTAATTGATTTTACTTATTCACAAAACTTCAATTTTAGAATCAACACCTATTTTTATTCTTTTGAAAGGTATGATTCAATAAAAAGCACAAGCGAAAAATCTTCCGAAAAATTTGTAAAAGGATACCAAACCGTTTTAATTGATATATCTCATAAAAAATGGTCTTTTAATACTTCTCTCCAAACAGAAGAAGATGTTATAGGCAAAACGGGTAAAGGGTTCGATTTCCGTTTTTATTCGGCTTATTTCAAGGGTAATGATATTTTTAATTTAATTGATATAAAACTTGGGAGACAATATTTCTCTGCAGGTGTCGGAAGAGGAACTATTGATGGAATGCTGTTTAAAGTTAAGCTTGGTAATGAAAAACATTTACAAATAAAAGGATACATAGGAGCAAATACTCCTGTTTCATATAATTTCAATGATTATGGAAAGATATCTGAAAATTTTTCTTTAGGTACTCAATTTTCTTATTTTGGAATAGAACCACTTTCTCTTTCTCTCAGTTATTTTCTTAAACGAAGTAAACCAAAACCATTTTATACAGTAAGACCTGATAGTATTTTTAACCCTAAACAAGTTTTAATTGATATAGATGCTTTTGAAAACAATTTAGCAGGTTTTGATTTAGATTACTCAAAGCGAAATTACTCTTTCGCAGGAAAGTTATATTTTGATTTAAGTAAGAAAAATTTTTATAAAATTGAATTAAATGCAAGTTATAATTTTATTGAATATTTAAAAATTTCTACTGGATATTTATATAGGAAACCATTAATAAGTTATAATTCAATTTTTTGGGTATTTAATCAGAGACAGATTCAGGAATTGGAAATTGGATTAGATTACATTTGGAATGAAAATTATAACTTTTATGCTAGATTGGCAAATGTATTTTATGAAGATGATAATTCCCTTAAAATATCTTGCGGTTTAAGTCATCCTGCTTATGGTATTTCGTTTGTAAAATACTCTGGTTATGCAGGTGAATCTGATGGTATATATGGGTATTTCAATTATGATATAATCTCAAAAATATTGTCTATAACTACAGGTGTTAACTTTTCGAGATACAGATTGGATAATTATATTGACTCTAAAGAGAATGCATTTGCTGGAATAGTTGGTATTGTATATCGACCTATAAACAGGTTAAATTTCGATTTACAGGGACAGTTTATAAAGAACAGAATTTATAAATTTGATACAAGAATATTATTAGGATGTAATTACTGGTTATTTATAAGAATGTAATTTATAAAAAGATGAAAATTCTTAAATATTATACTCTTCTTACTTTAGGCTTGGTTTCTTATATTCTTTTTTCTTCTTATGCAATAGAGAATTTCGAAAAATATGTAAACTATGGTAATAAAGATTTAATTAAATTTAATCATAGTGTTCATATAAAGAGTTTAGATATTAAATGCGTTTCTTGTCATAAAAAAGTTCCAGAATCTAATAAATCCGAGGATGCTTTAACTCCAAGCAAACCTGCATGTGCGAACTGCCATGATGTGAAAGATAAAAAAGAATGTAATTTTTGTCATTATGATAATGTTTATAAGAAATTAATTCCAACTTCAAAAGAATTAAATTTTTCTCACAAGGTACATTTGACCTTAGGAAAAACTTGTGATGATTGTCATAAAAATATGAAAGATTATAAATATTCAGATGATAATCCTAATAAATATCCACCTATGGAATTATGTTATGGGTGTCACAATCAAGAAAGTGAAGTTATAAAAAAATCTTCTGGAGAGTGTGAAGTATGTCATACAAATTTAATAAATTTGAAACCAGTTAATCATCTTTCATCAAATTTTCTGAATGAGCATAAATGGGTTTTTGAAAATAGTGATGAAAAGAACAATTGTATGATGTGTCATAGTGATAATTTTTGTATGGTATGCCATTCAGCAGGGAATTATAGAGGTGAAAATAAGAAAAATAATTTTTATGCACCTTATTACACGAAAAATTCAGGAAATAGAATTGACCGAGCAGAGCTACAAAAGTTAAACACAATCCATAATTTAAACTATCTATACACACACGGTATAGACGCCAAGCAAAAGAGTTTTGAATGTAAGACCTGCCATAATCCAACTGAATTTTGTAGTGCTTGCCATTCTAACAATGGGAATATTTTAACAGGTATTCTTCCAAGAAGTCATTTGTCACCTAACTTTACAACTTTTGGAGTTAATACTGGTGGTGGTTTGCATTCTGAATTAGCACGAAGAGATATCGAATTTTGTCAAAGTTGCCATGATGCTTCTGGGGTGGATCCTGTGTGTATTCGTTGTCATTTTGACAATGACGGTTTTAAAGGGACTAATCCTAAGACCCATGAAAAGAATTTTCTAAATGATGAAAAGGGTATTTGGCACGAGACCAATGGTGCTATTTGTTTTTCGTGCCACACTGATTTAAATGCAAAACCTAATGGTAGAAAAGGAATTGGTTTTTGTGGGTATTGTCATAAATAAAAATTTTTATCAAATGTATAAGCTGAAATATCTATTTGTATTTATATTAATTGCTCTTTTTGGTTTTTTATTAAGCTGTAGTGATATTTATGATGATTTACCAATTGCTCCACAAAATGGTCAACATCCTGATGGTTGGTCTATTAAGTCTTCTGCTGATTTTCATGGCTCTTATATTTATAGTAAGAAGTTATGGAATCTTTCAGCATGTATTACTTGTCATGGAAAAGATTATAATGGAGGAATTTCAGGAGTCAGTTGTTATAAATGTCATTTAGCAAGTCCAGAGGATTGCAGATTGTGTCATGGTAATGGTATCAATACTATTTATCCACCAAAAGCACTGAATGGAGATACTAGTGTGCTGTCTCGTGGTGTAGGTACTCATGATACGCATATAAATCCAAATTATTCTAAATCAACAGGGTGTATTACTTGTCATCGAACCCCTGCTTCTTTTGAAGACAGTATACATATTGGGACGCATCCTGATGGAATTGCAGAGGTCATTTTCGATTCTACTGCAGTAATTACTACAGGTGGGATAAAACCTAACCCTGTTTGGAACAGGAATAATCTTAATTGTGATGGTTCATATTGTCACGGTAATTTTGTGAACGGTAATTATAGATTGTTGTCACCTCCTATTAATCCTATATGGTCATCTCCGAGTTCTGTTAATTGTGGTTCTTGTCATGGCAATCCTCAAACCAATAATCCACTTCCAGCTGGTACTCATCCACAGGGGTATACAATAAATAACTGCTATTTCTGTCATGGCTCGGTAATAAATTCACAAGGAATAATTATAAATAAGAATTTGCATTTAAATGGTATTATTAATTGGAACTAAATTCGAGCAAATGTTATTTTTGTATATACTATGTGAATTTGTTATGAAATTCAGTTTATTTTTATGTTTGTTTTTTTATTCTAATTTCTTGTAATAGAATGGAGAAGAAAAGAAATCAGGGACACGAGAGTATAGCTAATTCTAAAAAAATTCTGTGTTGCAAAATAAATAAGAAAAGATGCAATACTCAAATTCACATTCAAATGAATTATCCAAAGAAGTTTTTAATTTTGATTTAGTATATTTGAAAGGTAAAGCTGAAGCGAACAAATGGAAGTTAATTGATAAGCATTTTAAAGCGCAAAAAATTTTTTACCAACAGATAAATTGAAAATGAACACGAAAAATTTCAGAAATGCATTAAAGCGATATAAAAGAATTTTAGAACTTAATCCCCAATATGTAAGAGCAATGGAAGTTAAAAATATTATTGAAGAAATGTATAAAACAATTAGAAGGAAATTACCCAATTAAGTAATGAACAGATATATTCTATATATAATTTTTATTTTATTTTTGGTTACTATTGTATTATCATTTACAATGCCCATTCCAGAAATTCCTCTTCTTGGTCAAAAGGCGCGAATAATTTTTTACCATGTACCTACTGCATGGTTGGTTGTAATTGCTTTTTTGATGTCTATGATAAATTCAATATTATATTTGAAGAAACAAAATTATATTTATGATATAAAAGCATTATCCGCTGCTGAGCTTGGATTTTTGTTCTCCATTCTTGCTACTATTACAGGTTCTATTTGGGCAAAATTTAGTTGGGGCAGCTTTTGGAATTGGGACCCAAGAGAGACTTCAATATTTTTTCTATTTATTATTTATGGTGCCTATTTTGCATTGCGTTCTGCTATTGATAATCCAGAAACAAAAGCAAAACTTGCAGCTTCTTATTCTATTATAGCATTCATCACTGTACCATTTTTTGTTTTTGTGATACCAAGGTTGGTAGAATCATTACACCCTGACCCGATAATAAATACAAGGGGGCAATTAAATATTGACTTCAATATTTTGATTGTTTTTATAATTTCACTAATTAGTTTCACCTTACTTTTTTTCTGGGTTTACAATTTAAGAGTTAGAATAGAAAAGTTATATTATAAAAATAAATTTGAAAAATGATGTGCTTTTTTAAAAATTTTCTTGACTGTAATTCACTTTATTCAGTACTTATAATTGCAATAATAGTTTGGCTAGGAATATTTTTATACATATATAGGTTGCATAAGAGAATAAAAAATTTAGAAAAAAAGTTTAATAATAAAGAATAAATGAAAGGTAAATTAAAAATAATTATAGGGATTGTTATAATTATAATTTTTTCTGTTTATGGTTTTATTACATTTTTGTCTAGCAAGATTGATTATGTTGATTTTGCTACCGCTTTGAAAAATCAGGGGAAAGAATTTGAGGTGCGCGGAAAATGGCTTAAAGAAATGAATTATAAAACTGACTTGAAGTTTGAATTTTATATGAAAGACGATAATGGTACGATAATGAGGGTTGTTTATGATAAACCAAAACCAAATAACCTTGAGCATGCGGAATTAATCGTTGTTGAAGGTAAAGTTAGAGATAGCACATTTTATGCTTCGCAAATTCTTACTAAATGTCCATCTAAATATGAATCAACAAACAAATAATTTATGTTTGGAAAAATTTTATTATATGTTACTTTTATATCATCAATACTTACAATACTACTTTATTATCTAGGATTTAAAAATAAAATAAAATCTCCTGCTATTCCAAGAACAACTTTTCATTTATCAGTAATTTCTGTTTTACTTGCATCTTCTTATTTATTAAGTTTAATTCTAAATCATCAGTTTCAATATACTTATGTTTGGGAATATAGTAGTAAAGATTTAAGTCTACCATTATTAATTTCTTCATTCTACGCTGGTCAGGAAGGAAGTTTTTTATTATGGTTACTGTTCTCTTCTATAATTGGAATTTTTCTATTGAGTTTTTTGAAGAAATATAATGATTATGAAAGTTCTGTTATGATGGTTTATATGTTTGTGATAATGTTTTTGAGTTTATTATTGATTTTAAAAAGTCCTTTTGAGTATATATGGGAGACTTTCCCTAAAGAAGCGAGAACTGGTTTTATTCCTGAAGATGGTAGGGGTTTAAATCCAATTCTACAAAATTTCTGGATGGTAATTCATCCACCAATATTATTTATTGGTTTTGCGGCTTTTACGATACCGTTTGCTTTTTCTATTTCTGCATTGTTATTAGATAAATTCCAGAAGTGGATTTCTCTTGCATTACCTTGGCTTTTATTTGCGACTGGAATACTTGGGGCAGGTATTGTTTTAGGAGCGTTTTGGGCATATGGAGTACTTGGATGGGGGGGATACTGGTCATGGGATCCAGTAGAGAATTCATCTCTCATCCCTTGGATTTTTGGTGTGGCTGCTGTGCACACTATGATCGCTCAGCAAGTAACTAAAAAATACGTTATTACGAATATACTGCTAAACATTTTTGCTTTTCTTTTTGTGCTTTATTCAACTTTTTTAACAAGAAGTGGTATTTTATCTGATGCTTCTGTTCACTCTTTTGTAAAACCAGGGAATGAAGTTTATATTACATTGATTCTTTTTATCCTGATTTTTTTGTTTTTTTCTATTTTTATTTTCTTGTTAAAATTGAAAACCATAAAAAAGTATATTGATACCATTCCATCTTATAAAAGAGAAATATTAATCACTTCTCGAGAAACAACTATATATATTGGTTCAATTATTTTAATTATATCAGCTATTCTAATTATTGCTGGAACAAGTCTTCCAATAATAGCCTCTTCAAAAGTCGAACCGAATAGTTATTATAATCCAACTAATATGATTCTTGCAGTAGCTTTCACATTACTTGCTGGTCTTGCATTTTTCTTAAACTGGGAAAAACCTGCTGAAAATATTTTTAAAAAGTCGAGATTATCTCTTTTATTTAGTATAATTTCAATTATACCAATAGGAATTTTTGCTATTAGTAATTTTTATTTTTTATTTTTCATTTTTATTTGTTTATTTACTTTTTTTGTCAATTTAATTGCTATAATTGAAAGGATTAAAATAAAAAATTTTTCATTTGGTTTCGCAATTGGACATTTAGGGATTACACTTTTTCTGATTGGAGTAGTTGCTTCTGCTCGCTATTCAGAAGAGGTCAACCTTGAATTAGAAAAGAATGTCCCTGCTGAAGCTTTTGGATATAAATTCACTTATTTTGGGGATGAGGAATTTATTGATAAATATAATCAGAAGGATTTAAAATATTATCTTTTTATTCGAGCAGAGAAAGATGGCGAAGAAATGATTATGAAACCAGTTATGTATTTAAGTTCTTATATGAATAGTGTAATGAAAGAACCTTATATTGCCAGTTTTCTTACTAAAGACTTATATCTTTCACCTTTGGAATTAATAGCTCCACAACAATTTAAAGAAGAACAGGTTCATATTTTTAAAAAAGGAGACGAAAAAAGTTTTGATAAGTTAAAAATAAAATTTTTAGACATTGATGTTTCTCAAATTCCTATGCATTCTGGAAGTCTTGGGGATAAAGAATATTCTGTATTTTCAATTATTCAAGTTCAAAAGGATAATAAGAAAGATACTGTAAAATTAAAATTAAATTATAAGAAAGGCATACAAGAACCAGAACCAACTAGAACTGAAATAGATACAAACTATACATTTTACTTTACAGGTTTGAATGTCACTGAAAAACAAAGTGGAACAACTGTAAAAATTGCAGTTGTTGATTCTTCTGAAGGTACTGAATTGCAAAAAGAGAAACTTATTGTTGCAGTTTCTATCAAACCATTTATTGGCATACTTTGGGTTGGTTCATTTTTACTGATACTAGGATTTTTCTATTCTATCTTCAATAGAATTAAAATGATAAGAAATAATACTAATACTAAAAGGTGATTTTTTTAAATTTTTACTAATTCTGTTTTTTTCCCTTTTAGATTTGAATGATACTGTATAATTTACACAACATTTTACATATTTCTTTTATAATATACCTTTGAAATAAAAAACAACTTATGTATAACTCTATAGTCCTTGTAAAACAAGTACCTGATACTGCAAACATTACGGGGCAAGTAATGAAAGAAGACGGCACAGTAAATCGTGCATTATTACCCGCAATATTTAATTATGAGGATAAAGTAGCACTTGAAATTGCATTGAGAGTAAAAGAAAAATATGGAGGGAAAGTAACAGCAATTACAATGGGTCCCCCAAGAGCAACTGATGTACTAAGGGAATGTCTTTATATGGGTGCAGATGAAGTTTATGCTATTACAGATAGGAAATTTGCAGGAGCTGATACTCTTGCTACTTCTTATGTACTGAGTGAGGTAATAAAAAAGATTGGTAATTATCATTTTGTCTTTGCAGGGAGGCAAGCAATTGATGGTGATACCGCACAAGTGGGCCCACAAACAGCAGAAAAGCTTAATATACCACAAATCACTTATGCTGAAGAAATTATAGATATTAGAGATAATAAAATTAGAGTTAAAAAGAAAATTGATGGTGGTTATGAAATTTTAGAAAGTACAATTCCTGTTTTGATAACGGTAATTAAAGAAGCTGCAGACCCAAGACCATTTAGTGCAAAAAGAGTTATGACTTATAAAACAGCAAAGTCACTTTCTGAACTTGAAAAGTTAACCGAGGGGAATTCACTTTTATATATTGATAGTTTGCTTCATGAGTATAAACAAAAAAATAAATTTATACCAACAATAACAGCGGATGATATTGACATTGACCAAACAAGAATAGGAATAAAAGGTTCTCCAACAAAGGTTCATAAAGTTGAGTCAGTTGTTCTATCAGGTGGGAATCACGAGAAAATTGAAGCTAGTAAGCAAGGAATAAGTAAACTAATTGATAAATTAATGGAAGATAAAATATTTTAATTTTTAAATTAATTTTTTCATAATGGTAAATAATCAAGTTTGGGTTTTTATTGAGCAAAGGGATGGCAAACCAGCTGATGTTAGTCTGGAATTGCTGAGTAAAGGAAGAAAACTTGCCGATAGTATGAATGGAGTGCTAAAATCTATTGTAATTGGGCATGATGTTATGGAGGTTGCAAAAGAGACTTTTTGGTACGGAGCAGATGAATGTCTTTTAATACAACATCCCGATTTAAAACATTACAGAACCCTACCATACAGTAGAATTCTAAATGAATTAATAAAAAAAGAATTGCCAAGAATTGTTTTGTTTGGAGCTACAATTACAGGAAGAGATTTAGCACCAAGAGTGGCATCAAACACTCGTAGTGGTTTAACCGCAGATTGTACTGATTTAAAAATTTCGGATGTGACTTACCTTGGGACAAGATACGAAAAGCTTCTCTTACAAATTCGGCCTGCTTTTGGTGGAAATATTATCGCAACAATCATAACTCCTGATGCCCCTGTTCAAATGGCTACTGTAAGAGAGGGTGTCATGGAAATGCACAGATTAGAAAAAGCAAAAGAAATAAAAATTATTGAGATTCCTTATATTCCTTCAGAAACAGATAATCTGGTTACCTTTATTGAGAGACATAGAGAGGAAAGTAAAGTAAACCTTAAAGCAGCTCCTATTATAGTTGCAGGAGGATATGGGCTTGGAAGTAAGGAAAATTTTTCCTTGATTTATGAACTTGCGCATGTACTTGGTGGTGAGGTAGCGGGTAGTAGGGCTGCTGTTGATGCTGGCTTTGTTCCTGCTGAAAGGCAGGTAGGTCAAACAGGTGTTACAGTTAGACCAAAACTTTATATTGCAGTTGGTATTTCTGGAGCAATCCAACATAGAGCAGGTATGCAAGAATCAAAAAAAATTATCGCAATTAATACTGACCCTGAAGCCCCAATTTTTGATATTGCTCATTACGGTATAGTTGGAGATGCAACTGAGGTAATACCAATTTTTATTGAAACATATAAAAGTAAATTGAAATAAAATTATGCCAAATTTTTTCACAGACAACCCTGATATTCTCTTTCATTTTAACAATTTTGATCTGAAAGAAATTGTGGAAATTGCAGAGGATAATTATGAACAAGCTAAGTTATATAATTACGCTCCCGTAGATTACGAGGATGCAATGGATAATTATAGAAAAGTTTTGGAAATTGTTGGAGATATCGCAGGGAATTTTATTGAACCACGCTCAACTGAAGTAGACCTTGAAGGTGCTCATTACCAGGATGGTAAAGTCATTTATGCAAAAGGTACTCAGGAAAGTTTAGAGCAACTTGCAAAAGCAGATCTGATGGGAATGGTACTGCCACGAAAATATGGAGGGCTCAATTTTCCAATGTCTATCTATATGATAGCCACGGAAATTATTTCAAGAGCTGATGCATCACTAATGAATATTTTTGGCTTGCAGGATATTGCAGAAATGATTAATAAATATGGTAGTGAATCTCAAAAGGAGGAATTCTTACCTAAATTCTGCTCTGGTGAGTATACTGGTGCAATGGCATTAACTGAACCTGATGCTGGTTCGGATTTGCAAGCGGTTAAGTTACAAGCTTATCAAGATGAAAGTGGAAAGTGGTTTCTAAGAGGAGTTAAAAGATTTATTACAAATGGTAATGCAGATGTACTTCTTGTTTTGGCAAGATCAGAACCTGGTACGAAAGATGGTAGGGGATTGAGTATGTTTGTATGCTATGGTGATGATACTGTTAAAATTAGAAGAATTGAGAATAAACTTGGAATACATGGCTCACCTACCTGTGAATTACAGTTTAATAACACACCTGCACAACTTGTGGGGAGTAGGAAATTTGGTTTAATTAAATATGTTTTTGATTTAATGTTCAGGGCAAGACTTGGTGTATCAGCACAAGCATTAGGTATTTCTCAAGCTGCTTATGAAGAAGCATTAGCATATTCAAAATCAAGAGAGCAATTTGGTAAAGCAATTTATAACATACCCGCTGTTACAAATATTTTGCTGGATATGAGAACTATGCTAGAAAGTAATCGTTCTTTACTATATTCTGCTGGTGTCATTGTTGATAAGAAAGAGAAACTTGAGGAGAAAATTGAAAAATTCAAAGCTGACGGTAAACCAGTAGCAGAGCTTACAAATGAATTAAAGTATTTAACCAAGGTTGCAAATTTACTTACTCCTATATGCAAATATATTCTAACTGAATGTGCAAATAAAATTACTTATGACGCTTTACAATTGCATGGTGGAACTGGATATATGCGCGAGTTTAAAGTTGAAAGATATGCAAGAGATGCAAGAATTACTAACATATATGAAGGAACTTCTCAGATGCAGATTGTAGCTGCGGCTGGTGGTGTGATTGGAGATATTCTAAAAGAATATTTTGATAAAAAAGAGCAAAAAGTTTATCCAGGAAGTCTTTCTAGACTGGCAAACTATTTAAAAGAGATCAGGCAGATCTATTATGATTCCTTAAAGTATGTGTTGGACAAAAAAGATGTTGTATTTCAGGAAGTTGCATCTAAAGATCTGGTTGAATTATATAGTTATTTATATGTTGGGTATTTATTACTTGATGAATCATTAATTGATGACAGGAAAAAGTTTATTGCAAATCGCTATATAATAAATTCACTTGCTAATGCTAGAAGAAATGCTGAAAATATTCGAAATGAATTATTCTCGGATTTACTGCACTGTGATAAAATATTAATATAATTTAAAAGGAGGTTTTAAAATTGTTCTATTATAAAATTTTTGATGACTGTGGAAATTTGAATTACTTCAAAAGTTCTTTACCCTATAAAGAATTGGATAAATGTGTAGAAGAGTTTAAAAATAGAAATAATGAATATATAAACGAGAAATTTTTTTCTTATTTAAAAGAAATAGATAAAGATTTTGAAGAAATAGAAGTTAACGAAATTTTTTACTGATTTGTTTAATTAATTTAGTTCTTCGACCACAAACCCATCACATTATTATCAAGGTCTCTAAATAAAGCAAAGTATCCCGCACTTTCACTAATAAGGGTTTTTTCCTGCTCAACTTTTCCTCCAAGTTCTACTATCTTTTTTAACTTTTCTTCAATGTTCTCAACTTCAATATAGAGAACAATGGATTGCCCTATTTGTTCCGAAAATTCTCTTTTGGTAAAACCACCACCTACTGCGTTCTCACCTGTGTAAATATTCCAATATATTGTTTTTGAAGCTTGTGATAACTTGAATTCCCAGTCGAAAATTTGACTGTAAAAATTTTTTGCTCTTTCAAAATCTGTAACTTTTATTTCGAACCAACCAATTGGGTTTTTTCCTGCCATAATTAACTCCTGTAATTTTTTTACAAATTTAATTTTTTGTTAGAAATTTAAAAAGTTAAACAATAATTTCGAAATATTAGTTTATTTATTATTTATAAAACTTTTTCACTAATAAAAAAGCCCTTTGCTTTTCAGCGAAGGGCTTTTTAAATTAGATTTTAAAAATTTTATTTCAGTAACATCATTTTCTTTATAGCTATGAATCCATTACTTTCAAGTTTATAGAAATAAATTCCGCTTGAAAGATTTGACGCATCGAATTCAACGGTGTAGGTTCCAGCATTTTT
>JAOADD010000037.1 GCA_026417495.1 Ignavibacteria bacterium | reverse complement strand
AGTTTTGATATTTGTCAAGTTTTCTGTTATAAAAATGAAATTAAAAAGTGTAAATGATGGTTTTGTAGTGAAAAAAGGAGAAAAATAGATGAGCGAACTAATAAATAACAGTAGAGAAAGAATAGAACAGTTAAAACACCTGTTCTTAAAACTGAATCAAGGGGTGGATGTTGAAACAGTTAAGGGAGAATTAAAAGCTATGCTCGGAAAAGTGCCTTATGGAGAGATTGTGCAGGCAGAGCAGGAATTAATACAAGAGGGAATGTCAGTAGCAGAGATTCAGAAGTATTGCGATTTGCATTCGCAAGCTGTGAGAGGTAATATTGATATTCCATTTGAAAAGATTATACCTGATGGTCATCCCATTGATACAATGCAAAAGGAGAACGCTGCAATAGTAGCAGAGGTAACAAAATTAAAGGAGATATTCGTAGGTGTAAAGTATTCAAAAGGAATAGATGTAAAAGAAGAGGTAATGAACATTTTAACTGTACTAAATAATTTATCAGATATAGAGAAACATTACTCAAAAAAGGAGAATTTGATATTCCCCTATTTAGAAAAGTATGGAATAACGGGACCATCAAAGGTGATGTGGGGAAAGGATGATGAAGTAAGAGAATACATAAAAAAATCAAAGGAAGCTTTGAAGAAAGAAAAATTAAGTATTGATGATTTAAAAAACATAATTGATACAATACTAGATACAACAATAAATGCAATTTATGAAATGGTAGAAAAGGAAGAGAAGATATTGCTACCGATGTGTATTGATAGATTTACAGATTTAGAATGGTATGAAATATATAAACAGATGGATGATATTGGTTACTGCCTTTATGCACCAAGATCAGAGTGGCAACCAGAGGTGGAAATAAAGGAAGAGGAACAGCCTATTACACAGGATAGGATAAAACTCTCAACAGGCAGTTTTACAAAAGAAGAATTAGAGGGAGTGCTGAATGCATTACCCGTAGATTTAACTTTTGTAGATAAAGATGACAGGGTAAAGTTCTTTTCACATGGTGCAAAGCGAATTTTTGAGAGGAATAAAGCAATACTTGGTAGAGAAGTTCAAAATTGCCATCCACCATCAAGTGTGCATATAGTTAATAAGATATTAGATGACTTTAAGAGTGGCAGGCAAAATAGTGCAAAATTCTGGATTAATTTTCAGGATATGTATGTGCATATTGCGTATTATGCTGTGAGAAATGAGAAGGGAGAGTATATGGGTACACTTGAAGTAACTCAGGATATAAGAGAATTTAAGAGGATAGAGGGAGAAAGAAGACTTTTAACTTATGATGAGTGAGTTAAAAATATGAGAGTTTTCTTTTGTGCTAAATGACTTTTCTCACAACATTTTTAAATTGCAGTAATAATTAACTTTTAAAATTTATTCAAATTTGCGCTTTTCTAAAAAAACCAGCAAAGTGTGAATACTTAGAGAAAATTTATAAATGTATTTTATGATTCAAACATAATAATACACTGTAGAAAAAATTTAGGGGAAAAATATTTTATAGTTTATAATTAATTAATATTTAAAAAATAAATTGCTATGAATTAAACCTTAAAGTATTTTATATTGTCTATTAAAAAAATTTATTTTTTGAAAAAGATTATTCCACTTTTTTTACTTGTTTTAGTACAATTAGTGTACTCAAGTGATAGTGTAAGAACACAATATGGTAAGTTTTATGATGCAGAGCGTAAAAGAGATGTGCCATATAAAGTATATTATAAAGAAAATTTGACGGGGAAATCTCCCGTGATAATATTTTCGCATGGTTTAGGGGGCTCAGTTGAAGCAGGGCAATATCTTGGAGAACACCTTGCAAGAAATGGGTATATATGTTTTCACATTCAACACATAGGTTCAGATGAATCGGTCTGGGAAGGAGTAAGATCTCAAAAAGAGGCAATAGAAAAATTAAAAGAGTCATTGAAAGATTACAAGAATGCAGTAAACAGGTTTAAAGATATACCTTTTGTTATAGATGAAATAATTAAATTAAATAAAACATCTGAAACATTTAAAGAGCATATAGACACAAACAATATAGGAATTATTGGTCATTCATACGGAGCAAGAACTGTGCTGATTACAGCAGGAGAAAAAGTGTTAAAAGGCACAATGAGTTTTAAAGAGCCAAGATTAAAAGTAGGGGTTGCATTAAGTCCAAATTTCTCCGAAAATCCGCCCGATGATATAAGAAAATTATATGAGGATATAGATATTCCAATATTTCATATAACAGGCACAGAGGATGGTGATCCATTAAACAGGGATAAAAATTTCAGCCCCGAGGATAGAACAAAACCTTATAAAAACATAACAACATCACCACAATATTTACTGGTTTTATATAAGGCGGTTCATTCCACATTCAATGGAGGTGAAAGAGCAACAAAGGAAGATCCTTATCTCGAAGAACACCTTGAAGATATTAAAACTGGAGTAACCGCATTTTTAAATTATTATTTAAAAGGTAGTGAAGAAAATGGCAATTGGTTGAAGAATCAATTTAAAAAAGAATTAGATAAGAATGACAGGTTTGAATGGAAAGAATAGATAGTTAAAAAAGAGTTTTTTTCTTCTTTTATAAAATTTATTGTAAACTTTAGGGGTAATTAAAAAACAACACCTGAACTATTTTTTTTCGGGAATTTTAAAAAAATTTTTGAAAAATTTTTGTTTAAATTCATAAAAATTAAACTCATACATAAAAATTTTTGTTTTACACTTTGTATAAAAAAATAAAATAATTATTTTTGAACTTTAAAATCTATATGTGCAAATGGAAATAACACCGAAAAAACTCAGGAATAAGGAGTATCTATTTAAAGTAAAATTTAATAAAGAAGAGCTGAAGAGATACAGCTCTAATGGGCATGAGGCAAAATGTTTTCTAACACGAACGAAGCGCATCAATAGATTGACACCAACAGCATTAGATACTGATAAATACTATTATATATATTCATATTCAGAAGAATATGACAATGGTAAAAGGACGGAAGTAATTTTTGAATATTATAATAAAGATAATGAAAATATAATACTCGAGTTTGTAATTGTATTTCCGCGTAAGAAGAATTTTAGCATAGCTGAAGCAAAGATGAAATATAAGGGCTTAGAACCCGCAGAAGATATATTTCACAAAAATTTTATAGAAGAAACAAAAGGGCACATAGAGGAGATTTTTGAAAGGATTTTCAATCGTGAAAATCAAGGTAGTATGTGTAGAGAATGTGGATTCATATATTTAAAATCTGAGACACCCCAATGCCCAAGATTATATGTACCCAAGCAATAATATGAGATTAAAATCCAAGCAGTTTATATTTCCCATCTATAAAATAGGGGGAATATTTGTTATTTATTTCTAAAATCCGATTTTAAACTTTTAGATAAAAACTCTTTCAGAATAATAAAAATCTAAAAAGATTTTGCATTAACTTGTGTTTTCACAATCCAAATAGAAAAGTTTAATTAGCTTCGTATTAATATCTAAGGAAAGAAAAAATAGAGTAAGTTAAGGAAGTAATTATAAATCTATATAACTTTTTTCTTCTTCTTTAAATAGATTAAGAATCTCCTCTTTTGATGTTGCTTTTTGAAGTTTCTCACGAAATGCATCATTATTCATAAGCCGAGAAATGCGGCTGAGCAATTTTATATGTACATTCAATAGTGAATCTCTACCAACAAGTAGGAAAATGAATTTAACAGGTTCGTTATCAATAGAATCAAAATCAATCGGTTCTTTCAGTGTAGCAAAAGCAGCAACAACATCAGAAACGCTATCGGTTTTTGAATGTGGAATCGCAAAACCTTTTCCAACACCCGTAGAAACAAGTTTTTCTCTTTCAAAAACGCTTTTCTTGACTTCATCTTTATCAATAAACTTTCCAGACCTTTCCGCAATGTCTATCATTTTGTTAATTGAATCTTCCTTATCAGTTACAGGTAAATTAACTTCAATTAAGTCTTCAGTTAGAATATCACTTATTTTCATTTTAACATAAAGAATTTTAATTTCTAATATATTTCTCTAATACAGTTTTGTATTTTTCAAGAAGTGCATCTGCTTTATCAGGAGAATCTGACTCAACATTCAGGTGAATAATATCCCTTGTTTTATCGGGGATACAAAGTACAGTATCAGTATCATTAATAAAAACTTTCACTCCATCAATAAGCATTTGCCTGTATTCAAAAGTTTCTTCCATAAATTTTCTCATAACCCTACCTTTTTCTTCTTTAACACAGGGCAGATTAATTTTTCTAATAAAAAATTTAGGAATCATAGTATCAACATCATAAATATTGAGTCCAGATTTTGCAATCATTTCTAAAATTTTAGCAACAGAAAACATGCCATCTGTAGCACAAAGGAAATCAGGGAATAAAAATCCACGCTTTGTACCACCCGCGAATTTAACTTCTTTATCATCAAAAGCTCTCATCATAGAGTAATGAGTATTTTTAACTCTAACAACTTCAACATTATGTTCTCTCGCAATTAAATCAATCTCCTGTGAAGCCTGTACAGGCACAGCAATTTTCTTAACATCAGGAGTAACAAGCAGAAACAATTTAACAACAATAGAAAGAAATCTGTCATCATCAATAATATTGCCATCATTAGTAGCGAGCCATATTTTTTCTCCACCCGCATCAATCATAAATCCATAATCAAATTTCAAGGATTTGACAACGAATGACAAATTGTTTAATTGTGCTTTAAACTCTTCAGCATTTCGGGTTATTCTAAGTTTATCAAGGTGTGCAGAAAGCGATACAGTTTCGCAATTAAATTCACCAAGTATGTTCGGAAATATAGTTGAAGTAATTCCAAAAGAATAATCAATAACAAGTTTAAATTTTCTTTTTCTTATTGCATTAACATCCAGACAGCTCAGGAAGTGATCTTTATACTTTTCATTTGTCCTTTCAGGATATTTCAGAGTGCCAACATTAGTATAAGGTGCACGCTGATACTCTTCACTGAAATATAATCTTTCAATAGCTTTTGTTTTCCCACTCGATAGGTCTTTACCATCACTATCGAAAAATATTATATCGGTCAAATCAGCATCAAAAGGAGATTTTCTAACAAACACACCACCAGCCCCTCTTCCATTTTTTAATTCCTGCCTGAGCATAGGAATTGGAATAACCTGTAAATCAAGCACATTTACTCCAGCAGACAAAATACCACTTGTAATTGAACGCTTAATCATATTTGAAATATCATCAATATCTCTTCCAACCATAACATAATTATTCTGTCCAATAAAAGCACCGTAAGCAGAACCAAGTTTAGCACCAAACTCAGGATTTATCTGAAGATTAGAAAGACCTGTAATTCGGGAGTCAGTAAATAATTCATTAAAGAAAGTTTCTTCGTAGATTAAACTTCTTGTGATTTTCGCATTATTATTAACAACCTTTTTATTCCATATTTTTAAACTTGAACTGATAAAAACATTTTTGCCTATTTTACAATCATCACCAATGAAAACATAATCATTAATTCTTGAATTACTACCGATTTCTGTATTTCTTCCAATAACATCAAAGAGTACAGTTGTATTATCAAAAATTTTTACATTTTCCCAAATAACAGAATTTTTAACCGAAACATTTTTTCCTAAATATACATTATCCCCTATCACACTGTTTTCAATAGTCACGCCAGTTTCAATTCTCGCACTCGGGCTTACACAATTTCCATAGTAATCTCTTGCACGAATGTAATGCAAAGCATTATTTAGAACATCAATATTGCTATGGAGATAATCTTCTAAATTACCAATATCACGCCAATAGCCAGTACTTTTATGTCCGTATATGCTAATTCCTTTTTCAAGTAGAAGTGGGAATAAATCTTTTGAAAAGTCAAAATTTTCACCTTCAGGAATGAATTCAAAAATATCTTTTTTAAGGAAATAAATACCTGTGTTTATAGTGTCAGAGAATACTTCAGAAGAAGACGGCTTTTCAAGGAATTGAACAATCCTGTTATCGCTATCCATAAGTACGATACCATATTGAAGAGGGTTATCTGAACTGAATAAAGAAATAGTTGCAATTGACTTTTTTGAAGAGTGGAAATTGTAGAATTCAGTTAAGTTGAAATCCGTAAGTACATCACCACTTATAACAAGGAAATCATCTTCAATAAATTTTTCAGCACATTTAACAGCGCCCGCAGTACCGTAATCTCGCTGTGGAAAAACATATTCAATGTTAACCCCAAACTTACTACCATCACCAAAATAATTTTTAATTACCTCTGGTTGATAGTAAAGAAGCATAATATAATCAGAAATGTTATGCATCTTTAAAAGCGTAACCAAATGCTCCATCATCGGTTTATTAACGATTGGCACCATAGGTTTTGGTAAATTATTAGTAAGCGGTCTTAACCGCGTACCAAACCCGCCAGCCATTATTACTGCTTGCACTGTATATTCTATTTAAGTTAGATTGAAGTTATTTTTTTTCTTGCTTTTTATCAAACTCAAAGTTTACATCAGGTGGTCTATCACTACCTTCCCTACCCTTAAAATATTCCATTTGTTTAAAGCCAAACATACCAGCAATTATATTAGTCGGGAAAGATCTAACTTTAGAATTAAATGCTTGAACTGCTTCGTTAAAGTTTTTTCGCTCAACGGAAATTCTGTTTTCAGTTCCTTCCAGTTGTGCTTGCAACTCAAGGAAATTCTGATTGGATTTTATTTCTGGATACCTTTCCACAACCACCAATAAGCGTGAAATTGCACTTGAAAGCTGGTCTTGTGCTTGTTGGAATTTTGCAAACTTATCAGGGTCGGTTAAATCGTTTGCATTTATTTGCATCTGTCCCGCTTTGCTTCTTGCATCAGTTACTTCTGTAAGTACGGTTCTTTCAAAATCTGCTGCCCCTTGAACAGTTTTTATCAAATTTGGTATTAAATCCATTCTCCGTTGGTATTGATTCTCTACCTGTGCCCATGCCTGCTTAACTGTTTCTTCCAGTCTTACTAATCTATTGTAATTACAACCAAAAAAACCAAAAATGATAATGATTATTAAGACAACTAATAAAACAACTAATATAGTTTTTTTCATATAATTATATTTTTACAAAAATACAATTTTTTATTGATTAAAAAACTTCAATAGATCAAAAAATAGTTTTTTGAATGGTGAATTTTTTATAATAATTTATAAAAAATTTTTGTACTTGCGGAAATGTTCAACTCTGAAAAATATTTTTGCACTTAATATATTAATTTTTCAATATTTGAAATATTACTTACAGCTTTTGCATAAACAAAATAGGATATCGTAAATGAAAAAAATTAAGTTGAACTTAAGAAAGTATTCTGCAGAAAAGATAAAATATCCCTATTTTAAAAAAATATTACACCACAAGAATATAGTATATATAAAAATTGCAATAATATAATCTTACTTTATTAATATCATTCTTTTGGTATCTAAATACTCACCTGCTGTAATCCTATAAAAATACACACCTGTTGGATAACGAGAAGCATTCCAATCTACTGAGTATGAGCCCGGATCAAGTTGCTCGTTAACAAGCGTTTCAACTTCCCTACCAAGGAGGTCATAAATTTTCAATTTAACAAATTCTTTTTTCGGTAGATCAAACCTTATTCTTGTATTTGGGTTAAATGGATTTGGGCAATTTTGAAATAAAAAGAAAGAAGAAGGTATCTCAGAAGAAATATTTTTTATCCCAATTATTTCCAAATATGATCGACGCCAAACAAACTGACCATTGGTTGCAGCATATATAAAATTGTTTGAAATTGATAATGAATAAACATAAGGAATAATGTTAAAACCCTGATTCTTCTGAATCCAGGTACCACCATTATTAGTAGATAAATAAACGCCATTATCTGTTCCCACGAATATATTATTCTCGTAAATTTTTAGTGCATAGACATAATTATTATTTAATGCAATTTGTGTCCAGTTCGTGCCGTTATTGCTAGAATAAAAAACTCCATTTTGTGTACCTGCAAATAAATTATTGCCGTTAGCAGAAAGAGATAAAATATTTTGACCACTTAAACCTATAACTGACCAGTTTATACCATTGTTTGTTGAGAGGTATACACCATTTCCCAATGTTCCTGCATATATATTACTTCCATTTAAAGCAGTAGAGTAAACACTTTGATTATTTAAGTTGGTCTGTGACCAACTTAAGCCATTATTTGAAGATATGTAAACACCATAGGAACTTGTACCAGCATATATAATATTTCCACTTGAAGCAAGTGATCTAATTGTTCTGTTATTTAAAGCAGTTTGTATCCAATTTTGTCCATTATTAGTTGATAAAAATACACCACTGTTTTCCGTCCCTGCGAATATATTGCTACCATTAATTATAAAAGAGTAAACAGTTTTGTTAGTCAAAGATGTTTTATACCAAGATGCTCCATTATCTAAAGACCTATAAACCCCAAAAGATGGAGTGCCAGCAAATCCATTATTCCCTACAGAAGCAATAGCATAAATAATATAATCAGTTAAAGAAGTAATATTCCAGTTTAATCCGTTGTTTAAACTAGTATACACACCAATACTTGAACCCGCGAATATGTTATTTATATTACCAGAAAGTGTCCAAATAGATTGATTATTTAAAGCAGTTTGATTCCAATTTAAACCGTTATTCGTTGATACAAATACACCATTATACTGCGTCCCTGCAAATATATAATTTCCATTAACGAATAAAGATGGAACAGAGAGATTATTTAAAGAAGTTTGCGACCAGTTTAATCCATTATTACTGGATATAAATACTCCACTTCCATAGGTACCAGCGAAAATATTATTATTACTAAAAGCAAGCGAATACACATTATTGTTATTTAAAGCAGTTTGTGTCCAGGTTATTCCATTGTTAGTAGATAAATATACACCATAAGATTCAGTCCCTGCAAATATATTATTCACATTTACTAACAAAGATAATATATTCCTATTAAATAAACTGGTTTGCGTCCAATTCATGCCATTATTTGTAGATAAAAATACACCATTGTATTGAGTCCCTGCAAAAATATAATTACCGCTAATTGCAAGAGAATTTATCCACTTATCCAAGGAAGACATTAACCAATTTGAACCATTATTTGTAGAAATATATAAACCATTATATGTTCCTGCATAAATATTATTTCCACTTACTGCAAGTGACAAAATAGTTGTATCATTCAATCCAACTTGTTGCCAGTTTATACCACTGTTGGTTGATAGATATATCCCACCATCATAAGTACCAGCAAACACATTTTCTCCATTAACGGCAAGGGAGTAAATTGCTCGACCATAAGGCAAATTACAATTCACCCATTGAGCATAGGTATTACCTAAAAAAAATGTAAAACTCGTTGTAAGAATTACAACCCCAAAAAAATAAAAATATTTCATAATTATTAATTTAGTTTATTGAAATATTCCTTCCCTTAATTGGAACATAAGACAAGGAAGTATATTATTTTTTTTAAAATTAAAAAAAACATTCATATCATTAATTTCATTCTAACTTTGATTAATACAATATCTTATAACAACTTATAATAATTTTTTTTAATAGTCAAGATTTGTAAAACTACCTAATCTTTTTTTAAATTAGATGTATTTCAATTTGGATTTTTTGATATTAAACTATACTACCCAACTTATAAAAGTTTTTATTTCGTATATATATTTTATATTTCAGTTATGCTTTTATTTTAGCAGTATCATTCTTTTTGTATCTGAAAATTCTCCTGCTGCTATTACATATAAATATACATCGCTCGGGTATTGCGATGCATTCCAATCTACTGAGTATGAGCCCGCATCAAGTTGCTCGTTAACAAGCGTTTCAACTTCCCTACC
>JAOADD010000002.1 GCA_026417495.1 Ignavibacteria bacterium | reverse complement strand
TACGACCTCGAAATTTCACTAATTGTTACCAAATTTGTTACCAAAAATGTTACTAAATTTATCAAAATAAATTTTATCAAACTCATTACAAAGATTCAGAAAAATTTTAAAAGAACTAATATTTAAATTATATCTATTTATTTTTAATTACAATTCAAACTATTTACTCATTTCTTTTGAATTTAATTTTTAGGAAATTTACAAAAAATAAATTTCAACATTGGTATCCACAGAAAAGATTTTTTACACAATTGTTACAGCGGTTTTTGCAATTTTTACTGCATTCGTATTCTGGACTGTTTGGACAGAAACATTAATCAAACTACTAAACAAAAACGATTACAGAAGCTTAATTTTCAATATCATAGGGTATTTAATAATTTACTCAGCAACATTAATTATTATTTGGGGCGGATTTTTAATTGTAAGGGATACATACCGCTTATCTATACAAAAAAACTTCATAAATAGAATAGAAAAATTAAAAGATAAGTCAATATCAAATGAAGAAAAGGAAAGAATTAGGAAAGAAAATTCGAAAAGCTTATTTTCTGTTTGGGTAAATGGTTTAAAATGGCTAGCAATGGGGTTTATTTTATTCATAATAGCAATAGTAATAATTAATCTATAAATAGATTATTAATCTTATGAACAATTTTGCATTAATTACTGGTGCTTCAAGCGGAATAGGGTTAGATTTAGCAGAACTGTTCGCTGCAAATAGAATTAATTTGATACTTGTTGCAAGGAGTGAAGATAAATTAATTAAAATTGCAAATGAGTTGGAAAAAACTTATAAGATAAAAGCTTACACAATTGCTAAAGACTTATCTAAGGAAAATTCTGCTTTGGAAATCTATAAAGAAATAAAATCCAAAAATTTATCTATAGAATATCTTATCAATAATGCTGGCTTTGGAAGCTATAAAGATTTTATAAATGAAGAATGGAATGTATATCACAGAATGATAACATTAAATATTTATTCATTAGTGAAATTAACCTACCTTTTCGCTAGTGAAATGGTAAATAATGGGAGAGGGAAAATTTTAAATGTTGCCTCTACTGCTGGTTTTCAACCAATACCTGGGTTAAATGTATATTCAGCAACAAAATCTTTTGTGATTTCATTCTCAGAGGCATTGCATCACGAACTGATAGATAAAGGTGTTACAGTAACAACGCTTTGCCCTGGAAGTACACTTACAAACTTTCATAATGTTGCAGGATTAAAAGGTAGAAAACATATTGCGATGAAAAGTAAAACAGTAGCAAAAATTGGATACAAAGCAATGATGAAAGGAAAGCAGATTGTAATACCAGGAATTATAAACAAAATATCATCTTTTACTGTAAGATTTACCCCAAGAAGAATAATTCCAATAATTTCAAAAAAAGTAATAAAAGGAGTTTAAATGGCAGATAAACACAAAATATTTGCAAAAAATACTGAAGGCATGACCTTTGAAATAGAAGTATCAGGGCATAAAATAACTGTAGATGCTTCTGAAGAATTCGGAGGGAAAAATTCAGGACCACCTCCAAAACAATTAATGCTTGCAGCACTTGCAGGTTGTACAGGGATGGATGTTGTATCATTACTTAAAAAAATGCATGTAGAATATGAATCTTTTAATTTAATAATAGAAGGTGAAGTAAATCCTGAACATCCCAAAAAATATAATAAAATAAATATTACTTATAAATTTGTAGGAAAAGACATTCCAAAAGACAAAATAGAAAAAGCTGTCACCCTTTCACTTGAAAAATATTGTGGTGTTTCTGCTGTATACAAAAAAGCTCTTGATTTAACTTATGATATTGAAATAAATACCCCTTGACAATTTCAACTTAATATACACGAAACTTTATTGATATGCCTCCCGATACCTTTGCTGAAGTTGTAGGTTGATATATACTTTGTATATTAAATGTTCCAATATCAATAATTACAGGTCCTGTATCAATTCCAAGACCAGCACTTAAAGTAAATTTCTCTCTACCAAAAAAAGTAGCTCCAATACGAGGAGAGAACTTTTTACCAATATTAACTTCAGCACCAACTGCCAAAATAGGTTTGGTCGTCCCTCCTCCTTTATTTGTTAATCCTTGAATGTACTCAAGAGAAAAATTAATTAGTTCCAATCTTTCACTAGCATCTCTTTTCCTGTTTGGTTCTTCTAAACATATTCTATAATTAAACCCAAAACGAACTGTGGTTGGAAGATATGAAATTACATTAGCTGAGGTCCGTTTGGAATTTAGTAAGGATTCAAGTGAATCAATTTGCCCTTCCTTTGTAATATCTGTGAGGATGAAACCACCATCATAAAGATATTTATTGGAGTTTTTGTACCAATTTATATATCCAGCATCGATTAAACTTAATCCAAAATCAAAAGTACCAAGTTTCATAAAATTTAACACTTTCATACTGAAACCAATATCCGCAGCGATCCCTATACCAGCAGGTTCAAAAGAGTAACGAAACTTTTCACCTCGGCTACTAAACACCCCTCCATATACAATATTCATTTTCCCATAAGTATATATTCTATTAGTATCATCAGTATAAAATGAAAAGTTATTATTCTCAATTGCAGAGTGAAAAGTCCCGAATAGAGGTTTAATGGAAAAACCATAGTATATATCACCATATCTTCTTCTATCAGGAGATTTTATTTTATTTGAATAAGTTAAATTAATTTGTTTTACCCATGTTCCGCTATAATCCAAAGCACTCAAATTATAGGTTCTATTTTTATCATTACCAAAGAAAATTAATTCCATAAAATCTCTTGGTGTAAATAAATTTCCCCAAAACCTATCATCAATAGAGATTCCAAAAGTACCTGCTTTTGGTGAGTTATAAATAAATGTTAGCAAATTCCATGTTAATACAAAGTGAGTACTATTGTCGCTTGCTTTATTTACTATATCCCATTTTTCCCAATCATTAAGGACTCTTCCTTTATTATCTACAAAATATTGTGTATAAAAACTATTTGAGAAGTAATCACCGTAGAAAGAATAACCAAATCCTGTTCCGAGATTAAAATAAAATCTTGCTTTGAATGTCGGCTTCTGTCTACCTACATTAGCAGGATTATTATTGAAAGCATCATAAGACCACATATTAGAAACACCAGTTCTACCCATTGAATAACTTCTAACTCCATATAAATACTGACAAAAACATTCCGAATAAATAAAAAGTATAAAAACCCCCACAAAACAAACCAACCTAATATTTGAAAACTTTATTAAAATATGCAATTATTTATTTACACAATCAGTATTATTGTTTAGAAAATATCTAAATGTCCCATAACTTAACTGCCGAATATAATCCCTATCTCTAATACGAACCCTTCCATCAGGAGCAGGAATTACATTTGGATCTGTATATAATTTATACTCATATACAATTTTTCCCATTTCGAGTAATTTCTGTGTATTTACACTATCTACAAATCCAGTATATTCATGTATAATAGGAGTAATTACATAACCGTCGTAATCAACAGGAGCAGCAGGAACAAGTATAGAATCACCTGTACCATTTACAACAATCTGAGTTACTGCAAAAAGCAAGTTATCTAGAGAATCCTGAATTAAAATTCTTACGGAAGCCAGTAAAGGTAATCCATTTGTTAAAAATAATTTTAAATCCATCCACCGTGTGTTTCTTAGTTTTTCTCTTGCTTTTGGATCTGTAATGCTCTTAATAACTGTATCGCGAAAAGTTGTTGGTTCAACTATACTAAAATGTAAAGGAAGCTCAACAGTTAGATACATATAAATACTATCGTTATTTGCTATATTACCATAACTATAATTCAAATTAATTACATTATATCTTGTAATTTCTATTCTTTTGGGAACGTGATTGAAAAACTGAAGAATATTACTATTAGAAGGATTTACATAATAAATTGCTGAATCCTGCCCTTCTGGAATTCTTAAATTGAAGATTGAATCTATTGGTTGTGGAGGAGCTCCTATTGTATCATATCTTAGATACTTAAACTTCATTCTTTTACCTTTATAATTAATACCTGTCATTTGGATCTCTCTAATATCAACCTGATAAGTACTGTTTTTTCGTTTAACAACAAGATAGGTTTTTTGTGGATTAACTGAAGCAAAATTCATTTCTCCTTCAAGTGAGTGATAACCGAATGGATCTTTAATTAAAGTATCAGAAGTTCCAAGATTTACAGGTTTAATTCTACCAACCACGGATTTTATGCATAATGGACTTACATTATAAGATAAAGAAGCAGATGTAAATTGTGATGATGTCGTGTTAATCCTAATGTTTAATAAATTAGAAGGATAAGAATTATTTATATAGAAATTATGAAGATTTATGTAATCTGTATAAGTAGTATTATAAATTGTACGAGTTAAAGAAAGAGGTTGATTATTCTCTATTTCTATCAAATTTAATATAGTTATCGTAATTGTATAAGGAACAAAGTTAAGAGATGGGTTAAAATTTATTATTAATTTATTGTATGTGTCGTGGGGTTCAAAATATAAGCTCGTAACATAAGAAGAATCATCAAATGGTACATCAAATATTGTGTCAGACACTTGAGTAGGAAAATTAACTGTTGTACCTGGATATCCATTAATAATAATTTTCTTTTCAAATTTACTTGATGAACTGGTTTCATCCGAAAAATACGCATTACCTTCTTCATCATAATATATATCCCCTTCGTCTTTAAGCAAATCTATGATATTATGAACTCTATCAGTGATAGGTAAATTTGCACTTACTAACCAATTAGGGGCAGAAGGTTCTTTTAGTTCACAACTTAGAAAAAATAATAACAATGAAAAGAATAAAATAATAAAAACGTTTATTATTCTTCTTTTGGGGGTCTTTTTTCTTTTCATTATTAGATATAGATTAATCACAATCTATTCTTTATTTTTAATAAGTATATTAAAAATTCGTAATTAAGTTAATATTTATATTTCAAATATACAATACTCTTTTATGGTTAAACAAAATTACATATTATTTGAAATATTATATTATTAACTTTGAAAAAGAAAAACCTTAAATATAGATGAAGATTTATATCTCACCAAAGGAATCCGCAAAAAAAGAATCACTAATAAGAATTTTAGAAAAATATGGTATAACCGCAGATTTTGTAGAAATTCCATTAGAACTATTTAAGAAAGACTCTGCAAATAAGATAAAACAAATTAAGAGTTACATAAACTCTTTAAATGAAATTTCAAAAATTAATTTTGAAAACCTAGAATTATCTTTAAAAATAATATTAGAACTAGCAGTAAAAGCATCAGGTATATCAAGAGCAGGTTATTGGATGTGGAGTAAAGATACAAATGAATTAATTTGCATCGATTTATTTATAAAAGAACCTCCCCAACACAGATACAATGAAAAAATAAATATTTCTTATAATCCTAAACTTGCGAAAATCATAAACAAAGGAGAAATTTTAAAATATGTCGATATTACAAAAGAAGATGTCATAACGGAGTTTACAGATAATTATTTTTTAAAAAATAACATAAGGTCAATTTTCTACATCCCTATCATAAAGAAAGAAAAAATAATAGGTTTTTTGTTTTATGAAAATGTAGGTGAAATAAAAAATTGGGATTATGAAGATGAACTTTTTCTCACCGCAATAGCTTCCTATATTTCAGTAATTATAGAAATAAACGAAAAAATACAATTAGAAGAAATAAAACAAAAAAATTTAGATTTATTCAAAACCATATTTGATAATATAAGTGAAGGAGTAATAATTGGAGATTCAAACGAAACATTTATTTTAGCAAATCCTGCAGCAGAAAAAATTTTTGGCTTTCCCCCAGGCGGACTTATCGGAAGAAATTTTAAAGATTTTATTGAACCAGAACATTTAAAAACTTTACTCCAACAAACTGAAGAAAGAAAAAAGGGGAAAACAAATGTATATGAACTCGAAATTAAAAAATTTGGAGGTGAAAAAAGAATAATTTCAATTAGTGCTTCTCCAAGATATGATAAAAATGGTAATTATGCTGGTGCATTTGGTATGATTTCAGATATAACAGAAAAGAAATTATTAGAAGAAGAGCTTCGAAATTCTAAAGCGAAAGCAGAAGAAATGAATAGACTTAAAAGTAACATTCTTTCTAATATTAGTCATGAATTCAGGACCCCTTTAAATAGCATACTTGGTTTATCTGAATATATGATCGAAAACATTAAGCAGGAAGATTTATTAGATTTTGCGAAACAAATACACAGTAGCGGTAACAGATTGTTGCAAACAATAAATCAAGTTTTAGATTTATCGAGAATAGAATCCAACAAATTTGATTTAAACATAGAGAAGATTAATATTGATGAAATCGTAGAGCATCTCAAAAGTATTTATTCACCAGTTGCTCAGGAAAAGAACATAAAATTCAATATAAATGTGAAATATCCTGTTGACCTTATTTGTGATAAATCCATGCTAAAATCAGTTTTAAATAATTTTGTTAACAATGCAGTGAAGTATACTCATCACGGGGAAGTTTTAATAGAAATAAAAAATATTACTACAGAAACAGGTAAATATGTTCATTTTAAAGTTTCTGATACAGGAATTGGAATTGCAGAAAATTCCAAAAAGCAAATTTTTGAAGCTTTCAGGCAAGCAAGTGAAGGATGGGGCAGGAAATATGAAGGTCTTGGATTAGGATTAACAATTGCAAGAAAATACCTAAACTATTTAAAGGGTTATTTAGATTTTGAAAGTAAAGAAAATCAAGGAACTACATTTAATATTTACATACCATCAGTATACAATGAAGAAATTATCACCTCAATAAAAGAATTCCCCCCTGATATAAAAGAAAAGCCAAAGGAAAAGAAATTAAGAAAAATATTATATGTTGAAGATGATTACAATTGCCAACTACTTGTTAAAATACTTTTAAGAGACAAATTCTCAGTAGATATTGCAAAAAACTTGAATGATGCTCTTTCTTTAATTGCAATTAATAATTATGATTTAATATTACTTGATATAAATCTTGGGGGTGGAGAAACAGGATTGGACTTACTTAAAACTTTAAAAAGGAATACAAAATATGAAACTACACCTGTTATTGCCTTGACAGCATATGCGCTAAAGGAAGAGCGTGACGCAATTTTAAAAGCAGGTTGTATTGAACATGTAAGCAAACCATTCGAAAAAGAAACTTTATTGAATGTAATTTTTAGAGTGATGGAAAAAATAAACAGTTGAATATAAATGGAGAGAAAAGTAAAGAATACTAAAATTTCTACAAAGAATATTATTAGGAAAAGAAACTCTGATTTAACAAAATCAAGTGACGGTTTCTTGAAAAATGTTATGGATAATTTACAAGATATTGTAATTGTATATAATATACAGAAAAAGAAAATATTACTAATTAATAAGAGTATAACTTCTTTATTGAATTACAAAATAAAGGATATAAAAAATCTTAAGAATGAAGATATACATCAATTAATGCATTCAGATGATTATAAAAAATACAAGAAAAATAAATTAAAGGATTACGAACAAAATATTTCATTATCAGAATTCAGACTTAAAATTAATAATTCAAAAAACTATAGATGGTTTAAAGAAAAAACTTCTATAATAAAAGAAGATAAGCTTGGAAACCCAGAAATTGTATTATATACCTTAAATGAAATAACCTACTTTAAAGAACTTGAGAAAAAATTAAAAGAATATACTGATGAATTAAAAGAACTTAACAGAAGTAAGGATAAATATTTTTCAATTTTAGCACATGATTTAAGAGGACCTTTCACTGCACTACTTGGGTTTTCAAATTTATTGAAAGAGGATTTTGACTACCTTTCCCGTGAAGAAATAAAACATTATATAAGTCTAATAAATTCTTCGTCTAAAAATATTTATGGATTAATTGAAAATTTATTACAATGGTCACGATTACAAACCGGTAGGCTTGAATATCAACCTGCTAATACTAATTTAAATTTACTTGTTGAAGAAGTCGTTTTACTATATAAATCACAAGCTAACTCTAAATATATAGATATAATTGAAGATATACCAACCAATACATATGTTTATGCAGATGAAAATATGTTAAGATCAGTTCTTCAGAATTTAGTATCAAATTCTATCAAATTTTCTGATGAGGGAGGAAAAGTTATTATCAGTGCAGAGGAAAATAACAATAAATACAAAATTACTGTAAGTGATACTGGAATAGGAATTCATCCGGAAGTTATTGATAAATTATTTAAAATAGATTTTCATTACACAACTCCCGGTACAAGAGATGAGAGGGGTTCAGGGTTGGGATTAATTTTATGTAAAGAGTTTATTGAGAAACATGGTTCTCATATAGAAGTAAAAAGTGAACAAAAAATTGGTACAACAATATCTTTTGATTTGAAAAAGGGGAAAGTTCTTAAAATCAAAAAGTAATTTGTTGCATTAATATTAAAAAAAATCCGGTGTTAAAAACACCGGATTAATTGAATTTTCAAAAATCAAAACCCTTTTATTCTCTTCTAGAATTTGTGTTATTTTCTTCTTTATTAATTGGAGTATTATTTCGATTTCCACTGTTGCCTGAATTATTTTCTTTTGATTTTTTCTCTCCTGAATTGTAGTTTCTTCCTTCATCATTTGGTTTGCTTTCTCTATGTTTATTTTCGTAGGATTTGTTTTCATGTCTCTTATTTTCGTAAGATTTATTTTCCTTCTGCTTGTTATTTTCATAAGATTTTGATTCTTCTCGTTCATATTTATTGGAATTACTTTCCTTTTCTTTGTTTTCATAAGAGTTATTTTCTCGCTCCTTATTTTCATATATTTCGTAGTTCTTTTCTTTATTTGGTTTCTCCATACTTTTTGACTCTGTACTTCTGTTATTTATTTCTTTTTTCTTTTCCTTACTTTGATTTGTATTATTTGAGTTTTTATTCTCATATTCCTTTATGATAGACTCTTTTGGTTTATATATTGTTATTGAATTATCATCTATCTTTATTGTTTTTTCCTTCTCGCTATAATTAATTATTTTAGGATTAATTTTTTCATCTGTGCTTTTCTCAATATTCTTGACAGGTGGTCCTTGATTTATTATTATATCATTGTATTTACTATTTTTGGCAATATTAGATTTACTTATTAGCAGTTCGTTATAATCAGCATTGATTATATTTTCTTTAGTTATTAATTCTTTAGCAAATTTTTTCTTTTCAATAAAAGTCCAATACTTGTAATAGTGACGATGATGGTAATAATACTTATGTTTATGCCAACGATGGAACTTGGGAAACCTTGGGAACCAGCCAACATAAGCTCCAGTGTAACACCAATCAACCCATGAAGGTGCCCAAACTCTACCAGGTATCCAAATCCATCCATAAATAGGAGAATATACCCACCTTCCATGATGATAACATGCCCAACCCCAATCATAAAATGAATACCAGAACCAACCCCATATTGTATAATACCATCTACCATAACAGTAAGGTGTCCAACCTATATAATACACTCTGGGACGCCAAACCCAAACAATCTGATCCCTGCAACAATTATCACCACTTTGAGCCATTTCCTCTTCATCTTTCGGAATCATATCTTCAAGTTCCCCCTTTGTTGTTTTAATCCATTCACCATCTTTATCAAGATCTTTATACATCTCTCGGTAATTCGCAGTAGAATCAAATAAATCACTTTCATCATCATAATATTCAGAAGTATCTATTTGAGCAAAACATGAATTATAAATTACAAACAGAAATAAAAAAGAGATAACCCCCACAAAAAACCCTAATAACTTTTTGTTATAATTTTTTGTTTCCATATCAATCCGTTTTTAAAGATTATAAAAGGGTGTTTATTTAATAATTTATTGAGTCTTAACATCTTACATAAAAACACACAAATACACTTTTACTTATATTTTTAAACTACCCTTTTTAAAAAAAGTTCACTGGTTAATAAGGTGTGAATGTAGATAATTTCTTGCAGAGAGTGCGGGATTCGAACCCGCGAAACGGTTACCCGTTTACACGCTCTCCAGGCGTGCCTCTTAAACCACTCGAGCAACTCTCTGTGTATATTATAAATTTAAGAATTTTAAAATCTAACAAAAATGAATTTTTAAAGAAAAGTAATTCAATTTATTTTAAAGACTTTTATGTATCTTAAATTATTTTTAAGTTTTTTAAAATTAAATATGCTATATGTCTTATAAGATTCTAAGGAAAAATATAGAAGAAATTTGCCGAATCGCTGGATTAATTTCTCAAAGGGGATGGGCAGAAGGTAATGCGGGTAATATTTCTTTCAACATTAGTGAATATGTCGTTAAAAAAATTAATTTAAAAAATTATAAAGTCAATAAATTTAAAAAGACATATTTGCATCTTAAAGAAAATTTCATTTTAGTCACCGCATCAGGAATAAAGATGAATGACCTTATACTGAATTTTAAATCCAGCACATTAGTAATTTATATATTAAACGATGGTAGGAGTTTTATAAAGTTAAGTTTGAGTGATCTATTTAGCGAAATAAAGAGTAATGAATTTAATAATGTTGAACCAACCTCAGAACTACTTACACATCTTGCGGTACACAATTACCTTAATAAAAACAAAAGAAAAGAAAAGTTTTTATTACACACACATCCGACAGAAATTATCGCTCTTACACAGATTAAAGAGTTCACAAAAGAAAAAAATATAAATAGGCTCCTGTGGAAAATGCATCCTGAAGTGAAAATCTTTTTACCTAAAGGAGTTGGATTAATTAAGTATTGTTTACCAGGTAGTGAAAACATAGCAAGGTTGACAGTAAAATCATTTGAGAACCACCAAGTAGTAATATGGGAGAAACATGGCTGCCTATCTATAGGTGAAAAAATTTCAAAAGCGTTTGATTTAACTGATATAATCACAAAATCAATAAAAATATTTTTCCTTTGTAAATCTGCGGGCTTCAAACCTGAAGGGTTAAAAGAATCAGAATTATTAAAATTAAATAAATTAGCTTCTAAATATTTATGAGAATTAGTTCTTATGATATCAGGTTGACACTTAATATGTTATTAATTGAAAGTTATATATTCTCTTACTAACTAAAAAGCTTTTTAATGTCAATTAAACCAAAACTTGGATTATTTGATACTATAGCTGTAGTTATAAGTTTGATAATAGGAATAGGTATATTTAGAACACCCTCCATTGTTGCAAGAAATACAGGTTCTGTTGAGCTTTTTTTCATCGCCTGGATAATAGGAGGTATAATTTGTTTATTAGGTGGATTAGTTTTTGCAGAAATTGGTGCTCGAAAACCGTTTCCGGGAGCATATTATAAAGTTGTATCTGAGGCATACAACCCAGTATTTGCTTTTATGATAAACTGGCTTGGTATAATCGTTACTTCAGGAGCTGCGTTCGCTGCTGTATCCTTAATTGCTTCAGAATATTTAATTCATGCAATTGGTGATATTCAACCTTATATTAATTATGACCTTCTTCTTACCATCTCAGGAAAAAAAACTGTCGCTTTGTTTATTGTACTTCTTTTATTTCTTATCAATTATATTGGCATAAAATGTGGTGCAATTTTCCTTAATTTAATAACAACTTTAAAAATATTAATCATTGTTCTATTAAGTATTATCTCATTAATTTATTCAGGTAATCCTACTTCAAATATTGAACATAATTCAATAAATAATTTAGATGGTAATATATTCTCTATATTATTCGGTTTTTTTCTTGGGCTAAGAGCTGTTTTCTTTACGGTAGGTGGATATCAATTAACTATAAACCTTGCTGCGGATGTAAAAAATCAACAAAAAAATTTACCAAGAGGGATTATTATTGGAGTTATTGTTTCAATGGGATTATATATTCTTATTAATATAGGATACTACAAATTATTAGGTTTTGAAGGAATTTGTAAATCAGAATTAATTGCTGCAGATATTGCAAATATTATCTTTGGGAACTTTGGAGGAAGAATAACTTCAATAATAATTTTCATTTCTGCAATTGGATTTATGAACGCATCAATAATTTATACTCCAAGAGCATACTATGCAATGGCATCAGATAGAGTCCTTCCTAAAATTTTTATGAAAATAAATGAAAAAAAACAAGTTCAGGAATTCGGACTTTTCTTTATGTTCATATTAGTATCATTTTTTATTCTCACCATGGAAAGTTTTGAAAAAATTCTCAATGTTATTATGTTTAATGATTTGCTATCCATTGCAGTAGTGGCTTCAGTAATCTTTATTTTAAGATATAGAGAAAGTAAAAATAATATTACATGGGACGGGTTTAAATTACCACTATATCCAGTCTTTCCTATCATATTTATACTTTTCCTTTTATTGGTTTCAATAAGAGCATTTTATGAAGATATAATTGGAGGTTCACTTAGTATTGTAGTCTTCTTATTAGGATACCCACTTTATAAAATTCTAAATAAAAGCGTAAAATAGAAATATTATATATCTATTAAAAAATTTTTAAAATTGAACTTTAATTAATTCAATTCAAGTTATTGAAATTGAAAAAATATTTGTATAATTTTTTAAAAAAATCTGAAAATGATTGACTTTGAGAAATTAGAAAAAGCATATAATGAAAATAGATTTTACTCACTTCAACTTGAGGTAGGAGATGTCTGTTACCAGGGTTGCTCATATTGCTATATGAATGCTTTAACAGTGAAAAAGAACTCTTTAACAAATAAAAAAATTTATGAAATTTTAACAGATGCAAAAAGACTTGATATTACTGCAATTGAATGGTTGGGGGGTGAACCACTACTTAGGAGAGGAATTTATTCTTTTCTAAAAAAAGCATCTGAACTGGGGTTTAGAAATAATATGTGGACGGGAGGATTACCTTTAAAAGATAAAAGTACCGCAAGGAAACTTTCTGAATTATGCAAAGTGGGATTGATATCTTTTCATCTTTCAACACTTAATAAAAAACTGTATAAGATACTTCATCCAGGTAGACCCTCAAAAGATATTGATGATATTATAGAAGGAATAAAAAATCTCTTAGAGTTAAATTATCCACCTAATCAGTTATTGAATTCTATTACATTTACTGGTTATCAAACAGTAGAAGATTTAATAGAAACAATGGAATATTTTGACAAAGAGTTTGGTATCAAAAGTTGTATCAATGTGTATCACACATATTTAAGACCTGGAACAGATAGTAAAGAATTAAATAAATTTATACCGTCTGAGAAAAGTGTTGCAAAAGCATACAAGCATTATATAAACTTTATGGACATAAAGAATTTTCCAATGAATTGTGTGAATAAACAATATTGTTCCGCAACTATTGCGGCTTTGAATGATGGTACTGTTTCTCCTTGTGCTACAATTAGAACAGGTTGTGATGAAAATTTAAATACACATAGGCTCTATGATATTGTAATGAAAAATATTGAATACTTAACTTTTGCAAAATTCAAAGATAAAAATAATCTACCTGATGGTTGTAAGACATGCAAATTAAATGATATATGTTGGGGATGTCGTTCAAGGTCTTATGCAGCGGGGCTTGGAATTTATGGCAAAGACCCAAGATGCTTTAGAAGTAAATAATAATGTTTATTCATTGATATAATTTAGAATATTTCTAAATTTATAAAAAAAAAGTTTATTAATATGAAATCAATGGCAAAAAGAATATTTTTATTTTTAATTACAAATTTATTTGTAGTTCTTACTATAGGTATCATTCTAGCATTACTTGATATTCCTTACGAGAGTACAATTGGTTTAATGGTTATTGCTATTATTTGGGGAATGGGAGGTGCTTTTATCTCTCTTTTAATAAGCCGATGGGTTGCTAAGCGCGCTTATGGTATTAAAGTTATAGACCCTTTACACTCAACAGGATATGAAAGAAGATTATATGAAATGGTAAAAAGACTTTGTGAAAAAGAGCAAATCCCTGTACCTGAAGTTGGTATTTATGAATCACCAGAACCAAATGCATTTGCAACTGGGGCAACCAAAAAGTCATCTCTTATTGCATTTTCAACAGGACTTCTTAATATGATGGATGAGAAACAAGTAGAAGCAGTAGCAGGGCATGAAATTACTCACATTAGTAATGGGGATATGGTTACTCTTACATTATTAACAGGAATAGCAAATGCTTTTGTGATATTCCTCGCACGCATAATTGCAACTGCAATAGATCAAGCCTTAAGAGATGACAATGGACGTGGAGGACTCGGATTCTTCGCATATTATGCTGTCGTTTCAGTGCTTGAAATATTTTTAATGATGCTGGCTTATATACCAATAGCTGCATTTTCTAGATATAGAGAGTATTCTGCAGATGCAGGATCTGCTAAATTAACTAACCCAAACAATATGATTAGTGCACTTGCTACGCTTGGGAAATATTCAGGAGAGTTAGATAAGAAAAATTCTTTCACAATAGCAAAAATCGAATCCAGGCGAAGAGTCTCTATATATGCAACGCATCCACCAATAGAAAAAAGGATTGAAAGGCTAAAAACAATAAAGGTATATTAAAAATCTTTCAGAAAAATTATAGCTAATACTTGAATTGAAAATTCTTCTGGTCGCAAATCCTAAAATGTATTTTGGGGTAGATTTGCTTTTTAGAATACCCAATCTTGGATTATGTTCACTCGCAGCAAACATTAATAGAAAAGAGAATGATGTCAAAGTGGTAGATTTAATAGTATCAGGTAAAAACCCACTGAAATACTTTTCAAAACTTATAAAGGATTATTCCCCTGATTTAGTAGGGTTTACTTGCATGGCTTTTCAATATTCTGACACAATGAATTATGTGAAATACTTAAAACATGTTAAACCCAATATAATCACTGTACTTGGTGGTTATTATCCTACAGTAGATTATGAGACAATTATTCAGTCTCAAGATATAGATTACATTGACTTCATTATTATTGGGGAAGGAGAAATTTCTTTCAACAGATTAATAGATTCGTTAAACGGGAAAAGAAACTTTTCAGATATCTCAGGGTTAATTTTTAAAGATGGAAAAAATGTAATAATTAACAAACAAACAAAACTAGCAAATCTTGAAGAGATAAATTTACCTGATAGGAGTGTAAGATTACTAAGAAAGGGATTTTACTGCAGTGGCTATAAGGCAGATGCTGTGGAGACTTCAAGGGGATGTGTTTATGATTGTGGATTCTGTTGTATTAATAGAATGTATGGTAAAAACTATAGAAAATTTTCTCTTGACCGAGTCATTGCTGACATAAAAAACGCACAAAAATTTGGTGCAGAAGCAATTATGTTTTCAGATGATAATATAACTCTCGATGGAAATAGATTCTTAGAGTTATGTTACAGAATAAAAGACGAAAAACTGAACAATATAAAATACTTGGTTCAAGCAAGTGTCAATGGAATTATAAGAACACCTAAATTACCAGAAGCAATGCGGCAAGCTGGAATTGAGTGGGTATTTCTTGGGATTGAAAATGCTAATAACAGTATGTTAAGTTTTATAAACAAAGATTCACAATTAAACCCATCCGATACAGAAGAGGTTGTAAAAAGTTTAAACAGAAATAATATAATAACAATTGGTGGTTTTATTCTTGGTTATCCAGATGATACGGAAGAAACTCTAAGGTACAACTTTGAATTTGCAAAAAGAATCGGGGTTGCTATACCAATATTTAATACTTTAACACCATATCCAAATACAAAAGTTCGAGAAGAACTTTTGAAGCAAAATCTTATAACAAATCTTAATGATTACTCCAGATATGATTGCTGGGAAGTTAACATAAGAACAAAATATTTAACGACAGAACAAATATACAAGATAAGACACGAATTAGAAGCCCGTTACCCTATAGAATATGGAACTTTAAAAGAATTAATAAAGCGATATCCCCTATTCATGTTAAAAATGTTGTGGCGTTTTCTGACATTTAAACCGAGGGATTTGTATAAATATTTCACAGGAGCAGGTAGTTTATGGGGAAGGAGAAGTGTTTCATATGTAAGATAAGTTTTTATAAAAGCAAACAGTTTGGAACATTAAAATAACAAAAATTGTATAAAGAATGATAAAATATAACCATATGAAAAAATATTTTTTCGCCATTATAATAATAATAGTATTTTTATATTATATTTCAGGCTATTCTCAAAGTGCTGTATATTTTTGTGAAACAACAGGTAAATATGGATACGCCTATGGAGCTACCTTAGATGAAGTAAAACAATCAGCATATAAAGCGTGTTTAAAAAATGGTGGAAAAAATCCTAAGCTCATTGTTTACACAGAAGACAAAGGATATGGTGCTATAGTATTAGGGACTGATCCCGATGGATATAGAATAATTGGAGCAGCAGTAGGTTACTCTTCAGCTTCGTCTGCATCAGATGCTGCTTTAGAGGTGTGTAAAAATTATGGTTGTGATAATTGTAAAATTGAAGTCAAATGGTACGATAAGTAATTCCCTATCTTCATAGATATTAACCCTTTAGAGGGGAAAAATATAAATTATAATTAAGAAAAATTTTTACGTTTTTTTAAAACTTATTTTTAAAAGTTTTTGTTTATTTTTGTAAAAAAAATATGAAGAAATTTATTTCTGCAAAAGATGAATCAATAAGGTTATTTAAAAATCCAATTCTTGAATATTTTTCCCATATTCATCCACTAACACCACTTGTAGTATATTTACCTGTTGTTATAATTTCTTTATATTTTGGTATTCAAGGAAAATTAATACATTTTATCATACTTACATTTTTAGCAGGGATATTTATTTGGACATTACTCGAGTATATAATTCACAGGTTCATTTTTCACTACCATCCAAAATCAGAATGGGGAAAAAGAATAAGTTTTCTTATGCATGGAGTTCATCATGGTTACCCTATGGATAGGACTAGATTAGTAATGCCATTACCCGTAAGTATCCCTCTTGCGATAATTTTTTATTTTCTCTTTAAACTTATTTTTGGAGAATATTACTTAAACTATTATGCTGGTTTAGTATTCGGTTATCTATGTTATGATTATATACACTATGCCACTCATCACTTCCCAATGAAAAAAGGTGTAGGTAAATTTTTAAAAGTATATCATTTGAAACATCATTTTAGAAATGAAAATAAATCATTTGGAGTTAGTAGTCCTCTTTGGGATTATGTATTTAGAACAACTCCTGATGAATAAACTTTTTAATTATTCCATATTACTGACAAAATATTCCTTTAGAATATTCGATACTGTATCATATTCAAACCCCCTTGAAATGAGGTAACGATAAGATTTTTGTTTTTGTTTTTCTAATGGATACTTCTTAATTTTTTTTAAGTATTTTTCAAGTAAAGTTTTAGCATTTGCTTCCTCAATATCTTCACTAACATATCTACTTATCGCTGAATTAATTATCTCTTCTGAAATTCCTTTTTGCTTTAATTTAGCTTTAAGCAATTTTTTCCCTTTTGGTTTTTTGCTAACTTCGGATACGATTAACGACTTTACATAGGACTCATCATTAATAAAATTATGTTCTCTAAAAAACCTAATAATTTTCTCAATATTCTTCTTAGAAATCTTGCTGTTTTGTAGTTTATTCCTTAATTCTTGTTCAGTTCGTTGCTTATAGGACAAATATTTATAAGCAAGTTTCTTCCCAAAATTTAGTTCATCATAATCTTTAATTTCTTTAATTTTCTTTTCGGTAAGTTCATCATTTTTTTTCAGCCCGAAATTAACCAGTGTTTCTTCATATATTCCAAAACTATATTGATTATCAATATATATATTATACCTACCACTTTTCTTCTGTGGTTCTATTAGAGTAATCTTCATTTCCTACAAATTACAAATAAAAAAACAGAAAATATTTTTTGCAAATATTTTCTGAAAAAATAATTTTTCAAAATAATAGTTATTTCTTTTTATCTTTATAATTTTCGTTTGGTGAATAAATATTTGCTACACCTAAAACATTAAGGACATCATTCAAAAGTTTGTCATAAAGCCCTTTATCTTCAAGCAGTAGCTTTTTAAGTCCATCCCGCCCTTGCACGCGATTATCACCTAAAGTAAACCATGCTCCACTTTTCTTTATCAACTCTTTTGAAATTGCAAGATCTATTAAATCGCCTACCTTAGAAATACCTTCATTATACATAATATCAAATTCAACCTCTTTAAATGGAGGTGCAACTTTATTCTTTACAATTTTTACTTTAGTTCTATTTCCAATTATATTGTCGCCCTCTTTAATTTGACCGACACGTCTTATATCCATCCTTATAGAAGCATAAAACTTCAATGCTTTACCACCTGTAGTTGTTTCAGGATTTCCAAACATAATTCCAATTTTTTCACGCAATTGGTTTGTGAAAATCAATGCTACATTGGATTTAGAAACTGCTGCTGTTAATTTTCTTAATGCTTGTGACATTAATCGAGCTTGCATTCCTACCACAGCATCACCCATTTCACCTTCAATTTCTGCACGCGGAGTAAGTGCTGCAACTGAATCAACTACAATAACATCAAGAGCATTACTTCTTACTAGTGTTTCGCATATTTCCAAAGCTTGTTCACCATATTCAGGTTGGGAAATAAGTAAATTGCTAACATCTACCCCAAGTTTCTGTGCGTAATTTACATCAAGAGCGTGTTCAGTATCAATAAAGGCAGCAAGTCCATTATTTTTCTGAGCTTCCGCAATCACGTGCAGGCAAATAGTAGTTTTACCAGAAGATTCAGGACCGAAAACCTCTGTAATTCTCCCACGGGGAATACCTCCAATACCAAGAGCAATATCAAGAGAAATAGAACCAGTAGGGATTACATCAATTTTTGCAACTGGCTTATCACCTAATCGCATAATTGCTCCTTTACCATGTTCTTTTTCTATTTGTGAAAGAGCAATATCAAGAGATTTTAATTTTAATTCTTTATCGTCTGCCATATAAAATTTTTTTATTTATAATTTAAACTATGAACAACCTGTTGTAGAACCACAAGACATGCATACTAAACAAGTACCATTTCTTGCCATTGTTGCTTGACCACACTCAGGACATATATCACCTGTATAAATCCCTTTGTTATTTTTTGTTATTATTTCTTGCTTTGATTTTGTTCTTTTATCTGTATCCTGAATAGTAGATGCTTTATTTTCGGTAATTTTATTATCCTCGTCATTATTATTTACTATTCGCTCTTCTATTATTCTTTCTGAGTATATTTCTTCTTCATTAAAGTCTTCATCCTCTTTTTTGGTTATACTATCTACTGTACCTGCTTTTGTTGTATCCTCTTCAATGTGAGCAAGGTCGTATCTACCTAAATATGTTACCGCTAATTCACGAAATATATAATCTATAATTGAGGTTGTCATTTTTATATTTGGATTACCTATAACGATACCATTTGGCTCAAATCTTGTATAAACGAAAGCATCAACAAATTCTTCTAATGGCACACCATGCTGTAAACCAAGTGAGACAGCTATTGCAAAGCAGTTCATCAGACTTCTGAAAGCTGCTCCTTCCCTGTGCATATCAATAAATATTTCACCAAGTTGGCCATTTTCATATTCACCGGTTCTTAAATATACAGAGTGTGTTCCAATTTTTGCTTTCTGAGTGTACCCTTTTCTTCTGTAAGGTAACTTTCGCCTTTTAGCTATGTACCTATGAACAATCCTTTCGGCAAATTTTACTATATCACTTTTTTGTTCCTGCACTTCTTTAATTCCTTCAGATTCTAATTCTAAATATTCTTGCCTGATTGCTGTATTCAGAGGTTGGGAAAGTTTTGAACCATCTCTATACAATGAATTCGCTTTTAAGCCCAATTCCCAAGACATCATATATGCTCTCTTAAAATCTTCTACAGTTGCATTAGATGGTAAATTAATTGTTTTCGAAATTGAACCAGATATAAATGGTTGGGCAGCTGCAACTATTTTAATATGTGCTTCTGGTTGTATGAAACGAGTTCCTTTTCTACCTGCTTTATTTGCGCAATCAAATACTGGATAATGTGCTTTCTTTAAATGAGGTGCTCCTTCAATTGTTTTTGCTCCACAAATATAATCATTTGCTTCATCTATTTGTTCTTTGGTAAAACCTATTTCTTCTAAAAGATTGAATTCGGGATTGTTAAGTTTTTCTTCACTTAATTTTAGGTTTTCTTTACAAAATTCATCTCCAAGAACTGATCTATTAAAAGCAAAACTTATATCAAAAATATTTGGAAGCATCTTTTCAATTTTCAAAATAGCATCTTTTGTAAAGCCTTTCTCGAGTAAAGATTTCGAATTTATATGTGGACAATCTACAAGTGTTCCATGACCAACACAATACTTTACTATATCATTAATTTCATATTCCGTATAACCAAGTTTTCTTAGAGCAATTGGAATTGAATCATTAATTATTGTAAAATATCCTCCACCAGCAAGTTTTTTAAATTTTACAAGAGTATAATCGGGTTCAATTCCCATTGTATCACAATCCATTACAAGTCCAATTGTTCCTGTAGGAGCAAGAACAGTTACCTGTGCATTTCTATAACCATATTTAGTACCAAGTTCTAATGCTTTATCAGCATCTTTTCTTGCAGCTTCGAGTAAGTAATCTGGACAGTATCTTTTATCAATTCCCATTGGGACTATAGACAAGGATTCATACTCATTCCTTGGAACATTATATGCAGCTCTTCTGTGATTCCTGATAACTCTCAACATATCTTCTTTATTTTCCTCATATCTTTTGAATGGCCCTAACTCTTTAGCCATTTCAGCGGAAGTTGCATAAGCAGTCATATGCATTATACAGGTTAAAGCACCTGTTATTGCTAATGCTTCAGGAGAATCATAGGGTATTGCATTTCTCATCAATAACGCTCCAAGGTTTGCATAACCAAGTCCAAGTGTCCGATATTCATAAGATTTTATTGCAATTTCTTTACTTGGAAATTGCGCCATCAAAACACTTATTTCTAATACAATAGTCCAAAGTCGAGCAGCATGCCTTAACTGTTGAACATTAATAGTTCCTTTATTTTCATCGTAAAACTTGACAAGATTTAAAGAAGCAAGATTACAAGCAGTATCATCAAGGAACATATATTCACTGCAAGGATTGGATGCTCTTATTTCTCCTCCTTTGGGGCAAGTATGCCATTCATTGATAGTATCATGAAATTGCATTCCAGGATCTGCTGAAGACCATGCTGCAAAAGCAATATCATCCCACAATTTCCGAGCTTTTACAACTCTTACTGGTTTAGGTGCTCTATTTTCTTTCTTTGCTTCTCTTAGTTCAGTCCTATTATATAAAAACCAATCATCATCCTTAATAACCGCTTTCATAAATTCGTTCGTAGCTCTAACCGTATTATTAGAGTTCTGCCCCGAAACCGTTTGATATGCTTCAGAATTCCAATCTACATCATAAACAGGTACATAAATTTCCTTATAACCATACTTTGCTAATTGTATAACCCTTTCAATATAGTTAATTGGTATACAATCTCTCTTTGCTTCAATAATAGCATTTGCAAGTGCTTTATTCTTCTTTCTATCAGTTCCATCATTTTCAGGATGTACGCTGTGACATGCTTTTAAAATATTATTGAGATGTTTGTTTAATAATTTTGAGCCAGCAACTAATGCAGCAACCTTTTGCTCTTCAATAACTTTCCAGTTAATAAACTCTTCAACATCAGGGTGGTCTAAATCCAGTATTACCATTTTTGCAGCTCGACGAGTAGTACCACCTGATTTTATTGCACCAGCACTTCTATCCCCTATTTTTAAAAATGACATTAGACCTGATGATTTTCCTCCACCGCTTAGCGATTCACCTGCAGCTCTAATATCAGAAAAATTTGAACCTGTCCCGGAACCATATTTAAACAATCTTGCTTCTCGTACCCACAAATCCATAATACCACCTTCGTTCACTAAGTCATCCTTTACAGATTGGATAAAACAAGCATGGGGTTGACAATGAGAATATGCATCTTTTGCCTTGGTTAACTCTTCAGTATCTGGATCAACATAATAGTGTCCCTGTGGTGGACCAGTAATTCCATAAGCCCAATATAGACCTGTATTAAACCATTGAGGAGAGTTTGGAGCAGCAAATTGCATTGCAAGCATATAATACAATTCCTCATAAAAGTTTAATGCATCCTGTTCGGTATCAAAATATTTATATTTCCATCCCCAATAAGTCCAACAACCTGCTAAGCGATGAAATACTTGTCTTGCATCATTTTCCCCTGTGTAAAAATCCGCTGTGGATTCAGAGGAAAACATATCAGTCTCTGGTTCCGATCTTGATAACCATTCTGGAACATCTGGTTCTTTAACTTTTTTTAATCTACGAGGGACACCAGCTTTTCTGAAATACTTCTGTGCAAGTATATCAGTTGCTACTTGAGACCAATGTTTAGGGACAATAACATTTTTCATCTGAAAAACTATTTCCCCCGAGGGATCGCGAATTTCAGATGTGCGTTTCTCATACTCAATGCTAGCTAATTTCTTGGAATTACCTAATAATATACGGTGAATCTTCATTCATAAAAACTTAATTGGTTAATAAAAAAATTATTTGAAAGAAAAGAAGTATCCAGTTTACTATGATTGTTTAAAATTAATATAACTAAATTTTAAAATCAAATTTCTTTTTTAGTTAGATATAAAATTTTACATTGAAAATTTTATTTATTGTATTATCGGAAAAAAATTTTTACGGTTTTTTTTATGAAAAATTTAATACTGACTGTATTTTCAAATTTTTTATATATAAATTAATTGTTTTAAAATTAATAAAATGGTAAAAGTAAAACAGGATTTAAAAAAGAAAAAAACCTCCATTAATGATAGTTTAAATTTTCTTACTTCATCATCTACAAAAATTGTTTTAATTTATATTGCTATCATTTGTATATTTTTAATATTGTTTTTTAGGCAGGGTATATTTAACGACAAAGTTTTTGCATCTCCAGATAATCTTTCACCTTTAAGTTTCAAAACATTTCTGGAGGATTCTAAAGCACAAGGAATCTTTCCTTTGTGGGTTCCTTATATCTTCATGGGTATGCCATCTTATGGTTCTTTAGCAACTGGTTTACCTGCGATTCATAAAATATTCTCATATATCTGGACATCAATAATAAATGCTATTTCGGGTGAAAATCTTTTCTTTGTCACATTACCTTACTATTTTGTTTTTGCAATATCCATTTTTTTCTATGTATTGTATAAATTTAAAAATTCACTAATTGCACTCTACGCAAGTCTTACAGGGGTTTTCGCAACTGGTATTATTCAACTTATTATTGTAGGACACCATACAAAAATGATGGTATTTGCTTTTTTTCCATTAATTTTATTATTTATAGATAAACTTTTTGAAGAGAATAAGGGACTTTTAGATAAATTATTTTATTTTTCTGTTCTCACAATTTTACTTTTCCTTCAAATTTCCTTTAATCACATTCAAATGCTTTTTTATTCCTTATTAATGATTGGAATATACATAGCATTTCATTTTATATATAGGTTGATTAAAAAGATTGAAATTAAGCAAACTTTCGTTTCCATTGTTCTTATTATTCTAGCACTCATTTTTTCCTTTGTGATGAATGCAGATCCCATATTACTCGTAAAAGAATACAATAAATATTCAATTCGTGGAGAACCAAGTATAGAAGCAAAAGTTTCTACAGATAAAACTGACATTAAACCACTTGATTATGAATATGCAACAAATTGGTCTTTTTCTCCAGGAGAAATGATAACTTTTATAATCCCATATTATTATGGTTTTGGAAATGTAGAAATTGATAAAGGAAAACCTGCTAATCTGTATTGGGGGCAAATGCCTTTTACTGATTCCCCTGTTTATTTTGGAGTAATTACTTTGATACTTGCAATAATAGGTATAGTAATGAATTTCAGAAAAAATATTTCTGTAATTGCTCTTACCTTTATTATATTGTTTTTCCTAATTTTATCATTCGGAAGAACTTTTCCCGTTTTGTATAATCTATTTTATTATCATGTACCTTTTTTTAGCAGTTTCCGTGCCCCTGTAATGATACATTATTACATGGATTTTGCATTTACTATTTTAGCGTGTTTCGGATTAAAATCTATATACGATAGTATTAAAGATATAAAAGCTGAAAAATTACTAAAAATAACCAGTTATGGTATTCTTGCTATAGCAATTTTCATTTTTCTTGGAGCAATTGCAGGTTGTGAAAGTTCATATAGTAGAAGTGTACTTGAAAGTCCTTTAGTTGAAAAACTAAAGCAACAAGGATACCCTCAAGACCAAATAACGCAATATGCAAAGTATGTAGCAACCAATGCATATAAAAATGTAATAAATGATATGCTCCTACATTCTATATTGATATTAATTATAATAACATCAATATTTTTAATGTTAAAAAACAAAATAAATAGAAATGTTTTACTAATTATTATCATAATTATTGGAACATTTGATATAATCAACATCAGTTCCAAAACATTACATTGGAATAATAAATCCGAGCAAAAATCAGAAATACAAGAAACAGATTATACAAAATGGTTATTAAGCAAAGAACCACAAACCTATGAATATAGAATAGCACAATTTAGCAATGGTAGATTAATTACTTCAAATTTACTTGCATATCATCGTTTACACCTATTCAACGGTTATCACGGTGCAAAATTGAGAATTTATCAAGATGCAATTGATATTGCAAAAGATAATAATCCTTTTCTTTTAGGATTATGCAATGTAAAATATATAATTTCAGATAAACCTTTATTTGATACAACATCTTATATAGAAAGATACAAAGGTTCATCTATCATTTACGAAAACAAAATGTTTATGCCAAGAGCATTCTTTGTAGACGAATATAAAGTAGAAAAACCTATTCAAATATTATATAATATTAAAGACGCTAATTTCAATCCTATAAAAACAGCTTTTTTAGAAAAGGATATTGGAGTTAAAATTGATACACCTGATTCAACAAATCAAGTAAAAATTTTAAAATTTGAAAACCATAGCATAACTTATGAAGTGAATGCTAACGGCAATAATCTGTTAGTATTCAATGAAATGTACTATCCACCTGATTGGAAAGCATATATTGATGGTCAAGAAACTGAAATATATAAGACAAATTATTTGCAAAGGTCAATACTAGTACCGAAGGGTAAACACATAATAGAGCTGAAATATCATTCGGATACTTATGAAAAGAGTAGAAAGATAAGTCTTTATTCAAATCTCTTTATCCTTTTAGTATTAATTGGTAGTTCTGCTGGCTTTTATTGGAAAAGGCATAAAAAAACGGATTAATTTTAAATATTTCAGATTAGGTATAAAATAAAAATTTATCAATGTCTGGGATTTTGATTTCATTACTTGCAGCTGCAATTCCAATGCTTATTTATTTATCGGTAATTTGGTTAATGGATAAAAATGAAAGGGAACCTTTTGGTTTAGTGTTGCTAAACTTTTTCTGGGGAGCATTTGGCGCTATTTTTCTTACTCTACTTTTTAATCCACTTTTAAAGTCTGCGTTAGATTTCATAATTCCTGACATTTCTATTTTAGAATCAAAATCCTCTGATTTAACAGGCGCAATTATAATTGCCCCTATATTGGAAGAATTTACAAAAGGAATTTTCCTTTTCTTCTTTTCCTTCAATAAAAAATTTGATGGAGTAGTAGATGGACTAGTTTATGGTGCTGCAATAGGGCTTGGTTTTGGAATGACAGAAAATTTTCTTTATTTTATTTCGGCAAAGCAACAACTATTCCTTTTGATTGTAATCAGAACTTTGTTTTCTGCTTTACTTCATGCAACATCACAAGCAACTTTAGGTATTTTCATAGGATATTCAAAGTTCAAACCATTACCTATGAAAATTATTCTTATTCCACTTGGTTATATTCTTGCAGTTTTAATACATTTTATCTGGAATTTCAGTGTGAGTCTTACGGGTTACACACTTATAGGGTTTACATTTATGTTTCTTTATATAATCACCACTATTATAATTTTTCAAATAGCAATAAAATTAGAAGCACAAATTATAAACAAGGGATTAATAGAAGAAGCACAAAACGGCATAATTCCTTATGAACATCTAAGGTACTTACCCTTTGTCTTTTTAAGAAAAAGGTCAGGTTGGTTTCCTGACGAAAAAAATCGTAAAGAATATATTAAGTCAACAGTGCTTTTAGCATTAAGAAAATCACAATTGAAAGGTGTTTCTGATAAAAAACGTGATTCCTATTTAAATGAAATAATCTACTTGAGAACTAAAATAGCTATATTATTAAATAAGACATAATTAAAAATTCAAAAGAGAAACTTGCTCCTCATAGGATTTATTTCAATTAACTTCAAGTAACTTATTTGATTTTCTCAACCTAATATGGGAAACCATAAATTTATAATCTTACTTAATGAGTTTAACTGATAAGGTAATAAAAAATACATTTTATCATACTCTTTCTCAAATATTAAGTTATGTTTTCCCAATTTTATTGATACCTATTATTATAAGTAAAATAGGCACAACAGAATTCGGTATATATGTAATAGCATATGGGTTCGTTGGTATTCTAAACTTATTGGATGCAGGAGTTTCAACATCCTATGTTAGATTTATTTCAGAATATTACAACAAAAAAGATATCTTTGGACTTAATTGCATTATCAATTCTGGTATAGTTTTTTATCTAATGCTTACTACGATTTTAGGTGTATTAGGATATTTTTTTCTCGACCTTATTTTAAAATATATTAATATACCAATAGATATATATGAAACAGCAAAGTTTTCTTTTCATATATGTCTATTAATATTTATAGTAGCGACAAATGCAAATATGTTCATCTCCATTCTCATTAGTTTACAAAAGATGTACATTAATAGTTTACTTAACATAGTTATATTAATCATCAATTTTATAATAATAATTATAATTCTCCATTTAGGATATGGACTTAAAGGAATAATGTTGGGACAATTATCAACTTCGGTTTTATCAACAATTTTATCAATATTCCTTGCGTTTAAGTTTCTACCTGAAATGAAAATAGGTTTTAGGTATCTTAAGTTAAACTACTTCAAGAAAATGTTATCATTTGGAGTACAAATGCAAGTATCTAAAATCTCTTCATTTTTATCTGAAAAATATGATGAATATCTACTTAGTTTCTTTTCAATAATGAATAATGTTACATTTTTCAATATATCTTCAAGAATAGTAAGACTTGGAAAGAATGTCCCTATGATACTTTTTCAACAAGTTGCACCAGTAGCAGCAGAACTCAATGCAAAAGATGAAAAAGATAAATTAAACCGCTTATTCTCTGACACCACAAAATATTTATCAATCACTTCGATACCAATATTTACATTTATTTTTGTTTTCGCAGATTTGATTATTTATACTTGGATAGGTAATGGTTATGAGTTAAGCGTCTTTCTTCTTAGAGTTTTAATTATCGGACAAGTGATTAATTCAATAATGTCAGCACCTGGAAACTCAATAATACCAAATATTGGTATTCCAAAATACCAAATGCATGAGAGTCTAATTGGGTTGATAATTAATTTAATATTAACATTCTTTTTAATAAAATATTTCGGAATTTTCGGAGCTGCATACGGTACGACTCTTGCAACGGTTATAAGTTCATTATATATCTATTATACTTCTCTAAAATTTTTCAACCGAAATTTATTTTTATTTTTCTTTAAATTCTATATAGCACCTCTTTTCGTATCAATATTATCCGTTATATTGGTTTACGCTTTTTATAAGCTTTTTAATTTCATAATCCCATATCAAATAAATAGATTCTTTAGCTTAGGATTTTTAATAATTGGTTTTGTAATTTTTTGTTTAATATTTCTTTATCTATTGTTGAAAACAAGTTATCTTGATGATAAAAACAGAGAGAGCATTTCAAAGACTTTAAATTTTATTCCCTTCATCAAAATCAAAATAAAATAGAGCTTTTAAGAGATGAGAATAAGTTTCTTCGTCCCTGAAGTTAGTATAACAGGTGGTATGAGGTTAATCTATGAATATGCAAATAGATTAACAAGTAGAGGGCATCAGGTTATATTATACTCTAAAATTATTCCGTATAATTTATACAAAGGCAAAATTAAACCTTATTATATAAAATATATGGTTAGGTATTCGATAAACTTTTTACTTGGAAAAATTTCCCCTCCTGATGACATATGGGAACGGCACTTTAAGATAAAATATTTACCATTCATAAGTAATCACTTCATAGACAATGGGGATATTTTGATTGCTACTTCCTGGCCAACAGCATTTGTGGTGAATAAACTCTCTGAAAAGAAAGGAAAGAAATTCTATTTAGTTCAGGATTACGAAATTTGGAATTCAAATCCAAAATTTGTTGATAAAAGTTACAAACTGCCTTTAAATAAAATAACAATTTCATCTTACTTAAAAAAACTTTTATTAGAGAAATTTGGAGAGCAATCTACTTTAATTTTAAATGGTATTAATTTTGAAAAATTCTACAACAATAATAAAGTATTCAATACTCCTCCTAAAATATTATTTATGGATCATCCACTGCCAAATAAAAATGTTGAAACTGCAATAAAAATTGTTACTGAAATAAAAAAAGAATATCCAAACATAGAAATCCATTGTTTCGGGCAAAGGAAATATCATATAATGCCTGATTTCATATCGTTTCACAAAAATATTTCCGATGAAGCTCTAAGAAAGTTATATTGCAGTTCCGATATTTTCCTTTTTCCAAGTAAAAATGAAGGCTTTGGAGGTCCACCCGCAGAAGCAATGGCTTGTAAATGTGCTGTTGTCGGAAATAATGTAGGTGCATTACCCGATTATGCAGTTAATGGTGAAACAGCAATATTGTGCAATCCCGATAAACCTGAAGAATTACTGAATGGAATTAAATATTTAATAAACAATCAGGAAGATTTAAAAAGAATTTCTCTCGCTGGCTATGAATATGTAAAAAAGAAGCTGGATTTTAATAGAGCAATCACAGAATTAGAAACACTTTTCAATCGTCAGCAAAACTGAGCAAAATAATAATAAATCATCATATAGCAGATGGTGGATTCAAAACCAATAATAGTATCAATAATAATTGTAAATTATAATACTGGTAAAATTCTTTTTAAATGTGTGGATTCTATTTTGAGAATTGAAAATTCGGATTTGTATGAAATAATTATTATTGACCAAAATTCATCTGATGAATCTAAGGAGATTATATTATCATTCGTTAAAAAATACAATAATATTAAACATATTTTTAATGATTCAAATACTGGTTTTGCAAAAGGAGTTAATGAAGGATTTAAAATAGCAAAAGGTAAATATTTAATCATCCTAAATCCTGATGTTATATTTAAAGAAGCATTAATTGAAAAATACATTTCAATATTTAAGGAGAATAAAATTGGTGCAATTTCTCCTTTATTAATAAATCCTAATGGTAATATCCAATATGAATATTATCAAAAGTATCCCTCAATAAGCCAATTTTTCTTTTTCCATTCTATTTTTGCAAAACTATTTAAGAAATCAGATAGATTGAGAAGAAAGTTTCATTATGATGAAACGATTTTAAAAGACAAGAAGGGATTAATTAAGGTTGTACAATTACCTTGCGCATTCCTTTTTATACCAAGAGAAATATTTTGTGAACATGGAAAAATGAATGATAAATATTTTTTATTCTTTGAAGATATGGATTTATCATATAGAATTAATAAAAATTATAATTTATTTGTTGATTGTGATGCTTCAGTAATTCATTTAGGTGGTGCAAGTTTCGATATTAAAAATAACCCTGAAATTTTTGGTTATTACATTTTAAGTTTTATTACTTTTTTTGAACAGAATTATAATTTTTTTTATACTATACTAATAAAAATTTTTACTTTAACTAATTCACTAATAATATATATAAGTGAAAGATTAAAACAATTAATTAAAAAACAAAATAAGTTCAGATTAGAAAAACACAGGTTTTTCATAAAATTATTCATACAAAATAAATTGTGATAGAAGTAATAATTCCAAACTATAATGGAAAAGACCACATAAAAGAGTGTCTTGATTCATTAAGAATCCAAACAGAAAAAAACTTTTCCATAACAATTGTAGATAATGCTTCTGAAGATGG
>JAOADD010000046.1 GCA_026417495.1 Ignavibacteria bacterium | reverse complement strand
TTATAATCATTGAATATAAGGTGATAAGTGAATATTTTGATAATATGGATAGTGTTGCATACTTTTTGGAATTATATGTATGTAAGGAAGCTGATAATTTTATAGCTAAATTCAGGGAATATGAGAAATTGTTATTAGAATGGAACAAGAAAATAAACTTGATATCTAGGAAACAAAAAGGAATTGAAAAAATTATATTAGATTCAATTTTTTTCTTGTGTGAATATAAGTTTAAAGGGGATGAGAAGATTATTGATATAGGTACTGGTGGTGGTTTTCCAGGAATTCCTTTAAAAATTATTTATCCGAATGTAAAATTAACACTTGTAGATTCTATTTCCAAGAAAGTAAAAGCATTGATAGACATAGTAGCGAACTTGCAATTGCAAAATGTAGATATAATTTGCGAGAGAGCAGAGGTATTATCTAAGAAAACTAATTATAAAAATAAATATGATGTAGTCATTTCAAAAGCAGTATCTAATTTAGTTAATTTGTATAAATGGTCTATAGATTTTCTTAAAACAGGTGGAGAAATGATTTGTATTAAGGGAGGAGATATTTTTGATGAATTAGGGAATTTTAAAAAAAAATATCCTGAAATAGAAACAAAAATTAGAACTTATGATATGAGGACATTATTAGATATAAATAGATTTTTAAATTATAAATATTCTTTACAACAATCTAATAAAGATATAAAACACATTGTCATAATAAATAAAAATTATGAATGATAAAAATTTTTTATTGATAATTTTGATTTTAATAATTTTCAAGAACACACCTGCTCAAACTTATACACTTTCAGGATATATTCAGGATTCAAAAACAAAAACAGGTCTTTCGTTTGCTACTGTTAAAGTAAAGAATACTACACTTGGTACAACAGCAGATGATAAGGGATATTATATTATAAAATTGAAAGCGGGTAAATATACAGTTAACTATTCCTATATTGGTTATTACTCCTATGAAAAGGAAATAGAAATAAATGAGAGTAATGAATATTTAGATGTGTTTTTAACTCCTTCTCAGTTATTTACAGAGGAAATTGAAGTATATGGGGAGGATCCTGCAAATGAAATAATAAGGAAAGCTATAATATATAAAAAGGGTTTTAAAAATAATTTAAAAGAATATAATTACAATGCGTATACAAAATTTGTAATCAGGTCAAATTTAGCAGAAAAAGATTCAGTTACAGCGGAAGATAAGCTTGGAATATTAGGTTTACTTGAGTCAGAAACAAAAACCTATTTTAAAGCACCTGATTTAGAAAAGCAGGTGGTGATTTCCAAAAGGGAAAGTGCGAATATAATAAGAGGATTTGCTCTACCATATATAGTAAATTTTTATGATGAAACAATTGATTTAGGTACGGTAAAGATACCAGGTCCAGTTTCTGATGATGCATTTGAGAATTATGAATTCAAACTTAAAGGTATAACTTCTATAGATTCATTAAGAATATTTAAAATTCAAGTTACAAATAAATCTGATTTATATCCTCAATTTTATGGAGTGATTTATATTATTGATAGTATATTTGCTTTAAAGAGGGTTGAATTAAAGACCAATGATGCTGTTAATATAAATGGTATAAGTGATTTAACTTTTAAGCAGAAATTTTCTTTGTTTAATGATAAAAGTCAAAACAATTTTTGGCTTCCTTCAGATATTCAAATTTATGTTAATGGACTATTACTTGGATTGATTGAAATTCAGGGAGAAGTGTTTACAATTGTTTCTGAATATAATATAAATGTTCCAGCACCATTTGGGACCTTTGATGAGTTTATAGTAAAAGTGAATCCTGATGCTGGTAAAAAGGATTCCATATATTGGGTTAAAAATCAGTTAATTAAAAACACGGATGAAGAATTAAGAGCTTACAAAAAAATTGAAACAGAAAGTGAAGCAAAAAGCGAAAAAATTTCTTTCAGTCCAATATCTTTAAACTTCGGGAAAAAATTAAGAAGTTATTATTCGGATATTTTTAGTTTTAATAAAGTGACGGGAGTTAATCTCGGAGTGAATATTGAATATGGTGCAGTAAATGATAAGTACAAAATTTTTGGCAAATTCGGATATGGTTTTTCTGATAAAGTGAGTAAATATGAAATAAATGCAAGTATTAGATTATTGAGAGATGCAAGTTTATTAATAGAAGGAAATTTTTATAAAAGATTAAATACATTATTCTTTTCTCAAACATCGTTAAATACTTTTTATAATTCTATTAGTTCCTTGCTTTCTAAAGATGATAATTATGACTATTACTATTCAAGTGGTTTTGATTTATCAGTATCGAAAAGAATTATTCCGCAATTAAATGTAAGAGTTAAGTATTTACATGAAAAAAATAAATCTTCTTATGTGAACACTGATTTTAGTTTATTTAATAAAGATGCTAAATATGAAACTAATCCCCCTATAAAAAACTATTTCAAATCTCTTTTAGGATTAAGTATTACAATAGACCCAAATTCTTTTTATGCAATTGATTGGGGAGATGGGGAGATAAGTTGGTTCAGGAATACTAATTTTCCAGTTATTAAATTAGGTTATAGCTTATCGAGTAAAAGTTTAAATAGTGGATACGATTTCAGAAAATATAACCTGGAAATTTCCGGAGAAAATAAGTTTAATGTATTTACGAATATTTCTTATAAATTTGGTTTAATTTTCATTAATGGTAATGTTCCTTTTCAAGACCTTGCATATTTTAACAAATCTGGATTCAGTAATTCTCAAACCTTAAATTTCTATTCAATGAAATATCGAGAATTTATAGGTGATGAGTTATATTACATCAATATTGAAAATAATTTTGGAAGATTATTATGGCACAAAATACCGGTTTTAAATAATTTTGATTTAATCGGTTTTTTAAATGCAGGTAGATGCAATATATCAAATAATAATTTTAATCTTGCTGAGTTCAAAGATTTTAAAACAACAAATAAATGGTTCATTGAAGCGGGATTTGGAATTGGTAATATTTTAAATGTGCTTAGATTGAATTTCTCTTGGAGATTAAATAATTTTATGGATGGAAACAATTTTAATATTTTATTATTTGCTAATAACCTAAATTTTTAAATTACTAAATATGAGAAAGATTATTTTTATTACAATTCTAATCGCATTAACTTCAGGTATAATTTACTCATTTGGTAATGGTATAGCTGGAAGAACTTTAAAGAATACAACATCAGGTTGTGCTTCCTGTCATAATTTCAATACTTCTACAACAGGAGTGATTACAGGACCTGATACTATTACAGTTGGACAAACCGTAGAATTTACTATTTCCTTTTCTGGTATAAATACAGGTTTATATGGAGTGGATATAGCTGCTAAATATGGTTCTTTAAGTCCAGGTGCTGGCTCAAATTATTTGAAATTGCTTGATGGAGAACTCGTTCAAATATCAGGAATTCAAAGTTCTGTTCCAATACCATTTAATTACACAGCTCCATTAAATGCTGGGTCTGACACTTTATATGCAGTGGTTGATAAAGGATATCCAGGAAGATGGAATTGGGTTCCTAATAAAGGTATAGTTGTAAAACCTTCCGTGGGAATAAAGGAAAATAATACTATCCCGGATCTTTTCTATTTGAAACAAAACTATCCGAACCCTTTCAATAATCAAACTAGAATTTCTTTTTCAATCCCTTATTCTTCTCATGTTGTTTTAAATATTTATGATTTACAGGGGGTAGTTATTGATAGATTGTTAAATGCAAATTTGAAAGATGGTGAATATGATATAATATGGGATTCTAAAAATTTTCCAAGTGGATTGTATTTTTATAGGATATTTATGAATAATTATTCAATTACAAAGAAAATGGTATTGATTAAATAAAAAGAATTTTTATTAAATTGAATCTTTTTATAATGATAATAACTATTTATCCCATCAGTACCGGAGGAGGGACTTGAACCCCCGACCTGCGGATTATGATTCCGACGCTCTAACCAGCTGAGCTACTCCGGCATTATTTAATAAAAATAAGAATAAGTAAAACTTGTTTCAATATAAAATGTTAAAATATTTACTGAGTAATATAAAAACTTAAACCTGTAAGCTAGATTAGATCCTAAAAAAAATTATTTTTTATGTTGATTTTTAAATTTATTTCTATTTTATTTACTAAACTGTTTAAACAGAATGAAAACTAAATTTAAAAACCTAAAAATTAAAATGGGAGAAAGAAAAATGAGGCTATTTCTAACTTCTCTATTGGTACTAATGGTATTGTTCTCATTCGGTGCAATTGCTCAAGATCAACCCTCAACAGGGCTTGCTCCGTATATTGATGCACCATCAAAGAACATTATACCAAACCCCGTGAGTACCGATTATTGGAATAGTAGAGCATTTGGGTATAAAGCATATCCAACTCCTACTTTCTGGTTCAGTATGTTTTTGAACAATCCAGGTACTCTCACACAAATTGGTAGTGATGCAGGTAACTTTGTTACTGCAGCTAGTTTTGCTCCTCCAGGAATGACTTTGTATGCTGTTAGGTATGGGATTCTTACTTTATATACTGTGGATACCACTACGGGTAATTTTTCAGCTGGTATACCAATTACTGGTGTATCGGGAAATATTACGGGTATGGCATATGACTGGAGTACAAGTACAATGTTTATTGTTTCTTACAGTACTGCATCACAACTTTATTCATTGAATTTAACTACTGGAGCTGCAACCGCAATTGGTTCACCACAAACAGGACTAGTTATTGATATTGGATGCAGCAGCGGCGGTAATCTTTATGGCGTTGAAATAAGTAATGATAATTTAGTATCAATTAACAAAACTACAGGTGTATTAACAGTAATTGGACCAATTGGGTTTAATGCAAACTATGCACAAGGAATGAGCTGGGACCACAGCACTGACTCTTGTTTCTATGCTTCATACAATGCAACATCTTCTTCTGGCGAATTAAGGAGAGTCAATTTACAAACAGGTGCAACCACTCTTATTGGCGCTTTCGCTAGTAGTGCTGAGGTTGATGGATTTGCAATTCCTGGTGCTCCTGGTCCACAAATTGTACATACACCATTAGCTAACACAACAAACCTTAATGGACCATATCCAGTAAATGCTGTCATCACTACTGTGGGTTCTACAATTACTTCTGCAAAGGTTTTCTGGTCAAGGAACAATCCAAACATTACTGACAGTGTTAACATGACCAATACTGGTGGAAATAACTGGACTGCAAATATTCCCGGAAATGGAACCGTTGCAACATATAGATACTATATATGGTGTATTGATGGTAATGGGAAAATTGGAAAATCACCATCTAATGCACCTGCTTCATTACATCAATTTATAGCTGCACCAGATACTGGTAAACCTGTTATTACACATACACCACTTCCGAATTGGCCAAGATTGCAATGGCCTGCAACTGTAACTGCTGTTGTCACTGATGCCTATGGTGTAGATAGCGTCTGGGTAGGATGGAGAAAATTCTGGAACGGACAATATAAGAGATTCAACTTAGCAAAAGGTACAGGTGACAACTGGTCAGGAGTGTTTAATTCAGATACTTCTCAAGTTGCAGTTGGTGATACAATTTATTATAGAGTTATTGCAAGAGATTTCAGTAATAATAGAGACTCTACTCCTCTATACAATTTCAGGATTATCAATCAAGTAACAGTTTGCATTGGAACAGGTACAACTCTTGTTGGATATCCGTTCTATACATTCTATATGGATAGTAAGACACATATGCTTTACTTAGGTAGTGAAATAGGTGTCCCAAGTGGTGGTTCTATAACAAGAATTGGATTCAATGTTGGTGCAATTGGTTCACCAGCAATGAGTGGATTCCAGGTTAGAATGCAAAATACAACGATTACGACAATTACAGGATTTGTTACTACAGGTACATGGCAAACTGTATTTACTTCAAATTCTTACTTACCAACTGGAACTGGTTGGCAATATATTGATCTCTCTACACCATTCTCTTATAATGGTACAAACTTACTTGTTGAAGTATGCTTCAACAATTCTTCCTGGAGTGCAAATACTACAGTTAATGCAACCGCAGTATCTCCACAAAGAACATTCCACCAATATGCAGATTTAAGTACTGGTAATGGTTGTGTTGATCCATTATCTTTAACAACATCAAATCCATTACTACCGAATGTTTGCTTGGTAATTAACCCAGGTGGTTCTGGAATATCTAACTTTAATAACGAAATTCCTGTCAGATACGAACTTGGACAAAACTATCCGAATCCATTCAACCCAATTACCAAGATAAACTTCTCTATACCAAAACAAGGTTTAGTTACCTTGAAGGTATATGATGTACTTGGTAGGGAAGTCGCAACACTTGTAAACGAAGTAAAGACACCAGGAAACTATATGGTTGACTTTGATGCATCAGAGCTTGCAAGTGGTGTTTACTTCTATAAGCTTGATGTTAACGGCTTCTCAGATGTGAAGAGAATGATGTTGATTAAGTAATTCATTTATAATTTTTTAATAAACTCCTTTCCGCTGAAAAGTGGGAAGGAGTTTTTTTTTTGAAGTTTGTTCCTTATGTTTTTGAATTTCACAGTGGAATCTGTATAATTTACTTTTGCTTAATGAATAGATTGTGATTCATGATTTGATTATTTTTATAATTGTAAACATCTATGTTTTCCACAATTAAAAATTATTTTCAAAAATGAAAAAATTAAAAATTATCCTGTTAACTAATATATTATTTTTTGTGTGGAATATTGTTTTTTCTCAAGAAATAATATATCTATCTCCACTACCAGATTCACGATATAATATGGAACAAACCAATATCATCATTGGATATTCTGATGAGATTTCTTTATCAGCATTGAATTCAATTAGAATTGAAATTGCAGGTTCTAAAAGTGGAGTTTTGCATGGGACTATATTGTTAGTGGAAAATAATAAAAAGTTAATTTACATTCCTGAAAAACAATTTTCTCTTGGTGAATCGGTAAAAGTAAATATTAATTATCCAAAAAAAATCAGTTATTCTTTTCAAATTAGAGAAAAAATCTCTCCACAGGTTTCAACTGATAATGTACTAAAAGTAGAATTTAAAGATTTCCATAATTCTTTAAATCAGAATTTTTCGGATGATATTCCTCAATTAAGGATTATTCAAAATGGTGAGACAGCTCCAGGATATATTTTTATTGCAAATTTTACACAGTACTTTTTCAATCCTACATATCTATTGGTTTTGAATAATAATGGAACTCCTTATTATGTCAGACAATTGGTTAATAGAGGCTTTGATTTTAAAAAACAAAAAAATGGTTTATTAACATTTTTTGATGAGAAATCACATCATTATAAAGCACTTAACCAGATGAATGTAATTGTGGATAGTTTTAAGTGTGGAAATGGATACTCTACTGATTTTCACGAACTGCAAGTGATGGAAGATGGTAGTGCTTGGCTTATGAGTTATGATCAGCAAGTAATTGATATGAGTCAAATAGTGCCAGGAGGAGATACTGCAGCAATAGTTGTGGGTTTAATTATTCAGAAAATTGACGCTCAAAAAAATGTCGTCTTTCAATGGCGCAGTTGGGATCATATACCTATAACAGAAGCAAGATATGTTAATTTACTAGCTCATCAAATTGATTATATACATGGGAATGCTATTGAGGTGGATTATGATGGTAACATTATGATATCTTGTAGACATACAGAAGCTATATACAAGATAAATACAAATACAGGAGCAATAATTTGGAAACTTGGGGGATCTGATAACGACTTTACATTTATCAACGATTCTATTGGCTTTTCTTATCAACATGATATTAGAAGATTACCTAATGGAAATATTACTCTTTACGACAATGGTAACAATCACGTACCTCAGATATCGAGAGCTTTGGAATATTCACTTGATGAAGTCAATAAAATAGCTACTCTTGTCTGGGAATATAGGCACACTCCTAATGTATATGCTTATGCTATGGGTAATGTCCAACGATTACCTAATGGTAATACTCTCATAGGATGGGGATGGGATACACTCACATTAACGGAAGTTACTCCACAGAAAGAAGTTGTCTATGAACTGTTTTTACCACAAGCACAATGGTCTTATAGAGCATTTAGATTTGAATGGGAACAGGTTGTTACGGGTAGTGAACAGAAAAGTAATGAGATACCACTTTCATTTCAATTGTATCAGAACTTTCCTAACCCATTTAATCCAATTACAACAATAAAATACGACCTTCCCAGGGATGCATTTGTTAAGTTAGTTGTTTATGATATTTTGGGTAGGGAGGTAGAGATATTGGTAAATAATTTCCAGAAAGCGGGAAGTTATTCAGTATCTTATAATTTCTCTAAATTACCAAGTGGAGTGTATTTTTATCGACTTACCTCAAATGAATTTTCTGATGTAAAAAGAATGATTCTGATAAAGTAGTTCAGTTTTTCTTCATAATGATATTTTTCTTATAATAGTTAATATTAAGTATATTTAATTAAGTGAAGAAATATTTTATTTTTTCATAAGAATTATATCACTATGAAAAACCTTTTTTTATTACTTTTATTATATCCTTATTTAATTTACGCACAAATTCATCAGGATTGGAAGTGGTTACATCAATTACCTCAGGGAAATGATTTGAGATGGGTGAAAATGTGGGATGTAAATACTTTTTATGCAGCTGGGATGAATGGTACATTTATAAAAACCACAAATAGAGGAGTCAATTGGATTTTTCACCATTCAGCAGGTAAATTAGGCGGAATACCACTTCAAAGAGCAAACATCTATAATGTATGGTTTTTTAATCAAAATACAGGTATAGTAGTTGGTAATCTTGGTTCTATTATGAGAACTACTGATGGAGGACTTACTTTTGATAGTGTTCCAGGGAATCCTGCACCATCTAATGTTACATTCAGAGGAGTTTATTTTATTAATGAACTAACGGGATATGTTGTTTCTGGGATAACTAATTATAGATTAATGAAAACAACAGATGGTGGTTTAAATTGGTATGCTGGTTATGGTAGTGCTCCACCATATTCAAATCCTTATTACATTTATGCTTTTAATGAAAATAAATTGCTTGTTCTGAATCAATTAGGGGATATTTGCATTTCTACGAATGGTGGGAATCTATGGAATACTTATTACTCGGGTACGAGTGTTAACCTATATAAAACTGTATTTATAAATTCTGATACCGGTTTTGTTTGTGGTGATTGGGGAAGATGTAGATATACAACAAATGGTGGTTATAATTGGATTAACATGGCTGGTACAATGTTAAGCCAAGATGTTCACTTCTTTAATATTGAATACAGGAACGGAGCAGTTTATCTTACAGGTAATTCAAATTATATTTGGAAGTCATCTAATTATGGAGTGACTTGGGATACTATTCCTTTCATTGCTCCGCAAGCTCAGCTGCAATGGGAAAATTCTTTTTATGCATCTGATTTTTCCATAACAGGAGACACAATAATAACAGTTGGAGCATTTGGTTCAATACATCAAAAACTTGGAAATCAATTTGTCACACATAGTACATATCTGAAAAAGGGAAATTTAAGAGATGTAGTTGTTATACCATCTACTGGGGTAATTATTGCAGTTGGTGGACCGTCAGTTTCTACTACAAGTTTGACCACACCAGACCAAATTTTAAGATCATCTGATAACGGAATACATTGGGTTGTCATTTCTCCATCTACAAATTCAGCTGCAGACTTTTACAGTATTGAAATGATTGACAATAATACTGGTTTTATATGTGGTACTAAATCTGCTGTGTATAAAACTACCAATGCAGGTTTGAATTGGGATTCACTTGTTATACCTATTATACCTTCGAATGTTATTCTTTCAAAAGTAGATTTTGTTAATTCTCAAACAGGGTGGATATTTTCTAGATATTCTACAGGGAATGATTCAACAATATTCAAGACAACTAATGGTGGTGTGAATTGGTTTAAACAAAAATTCGGAACCATAACAGGAAATGAAAATTCCGTGTTCAGTGCATGTATGATTGATGCAAATACAGGATGGCTTATTAATTCAAAACCAAGACCATGGAAAACTACAAATGGTGGATTAACATGGGATTCTACTGCTCTTGGTGATAATTACCTTGCTGGAAGTCTGTATGATATAAAAATGCTAAATGCTTTTACTGGTTATTGTGTCGGTTCTAATAATAGAGTTTATAGGACTACAAATGGAGGTGCTACTCCATGGAGCAATGTGAGCTTTTCATCTACAACTGTTTTAACTTTGTATACTTGTGAATTTATTAATGCTTTAGAAGGAGTTGTTTTAGGAACTTATGGTTATGCTTATTATACTACAAATGGTGGGGTTACATGGATAAACAAAACAGTTTCCTCTGGAACAAATGATATTTATGGTTCGTTTATAACTCAAGATGGTAAAGTATTTGCAGTATCTTTAATAAATGCAAATATATTTAAAAATTCAAATTTAATTTCTGTAGGAATAAATAATAATTTTCAAAATTTACCAAATAAATTTATATTAGAACAGAATTATCCCAATCCTTTTAACAATTCTACTGTAATTACTTATCATATTCCATATAGAACAAAGGTTGTATTAAAAGTTTATAATATTTTAGGAAAAGAAATAACTACATTAGTGAATGCAGAACAAGATGCTGGTAAATATAACATATATTTTAATGCTAATAATTTAAGCAGTGGAATATATTTTTATAAATTACAAGCAGATGAATTTAAATGTATTGCTAAAATGGTACTCATAAGATAATTTTATTAAATTAAAAATTATATCATATGGTAAAATTAACAATAAAAGATTTAATTGCGAAAAATTTAATCGAAGGGAAAAGAATTCTTGTTAGAGTGGATTTTAATGTCCCACTCGATGAGAACAGAAAAATCACGGATGATAAAAGAATTGTCGAATCATTACCAACAATAAAGGCAATAATTGAAAATAAAGGTAAATGCATTTTGATGAGTCATCTTGGTAGACCTAAAGGTGAGAAGAATAAAAAATACTCATTGGACGTTGTTGCTGAACATTTAACAGGACTGTTAAAGCAGAAAGTATTGTTTGCTGAAGATTGCATAGCAGATAGCAATAATGATTTGATAAATAATATGAAAGAGGGAGAAGTATTATTATTAGAGAATCTCAGGTTTTATAAAGAAGAGGAGAAAAACGATCCAGAGTTTGCAAAGAAACTCGCTTCTTTTGGAGATATATACATAAACGACGCTTTTGGAACAGCTCACAGAGCACATGCTTCAACAGAAGGTGTAACAAAATTTATTAAGACTTGTGCTGCTGGTTATCTTATGGAGAAGGAACTAAAATATTTGTACGCTGCAATAGAAAATCCGAAAAGGCCTCTTATTGCTATTTTAGGTGGTTCTAAAATTTCAGGAAAAATAGATGTATTGGAAAATTTATTAAATATAGCAGATACAATTTTAATTGGTGGTGGTATGATGTTTACATTTTATAAAGCACTTGGATATGAAATAGGGAAATCAATTCTTGAGGAAGATAAATTAGAACTAGCTAAATCTATACTTGAAAAGGGAAAATCAAAAAACTTATTATTACCCGTAGATATGATGATTGCTGATAAAATTGAAAAAGGAGCAAACACGAAAATTATACCCGCAAATCAATTTCCAAGTGAATTGATTGATTGGATTGGAGTAGATATTGGGACGGAAACAATTAAAAAATATAAAGAAGAAATTCTAAAAGGTGCAACAATTTTATGGAATGGACCAATGGGAATTTTTGAAATAGATGACTTTGCTAATGGAACTTTTGAAGTTGCAAAAGCACTTGCTGATGCAACTGTGAAAGGAGCAATTACTATTGTTGGTGGCGGAGACTCTGCATCTGCAATTAATAAAGCTAACTTATCTGAAAAAGTTACACATGTTTCTACTGGTGGAGGAGCATCACTTGAATTGTTAGAAGGGAAACAACTGCCTGGTGTGGTTGCTTTGACTGATGTATAAATAGATTAACTATTTATCTGCATTTTCTCTATCCATTACTGCAGCGGTAAATTCACCCTCACAGGCGAGTTCACCACCAAGTTGGTTTTTATATGCTTTACCAACTATTTTAAATATATTTCTTTTGAAAGAAACAAGTTCCATTTCCATTACAAGTTGGTCACCTGGAATTACTGGTTTTCTAAATTTTACTTTTTCTATTCCACCGAAATAAACGAGTTTCTTTTTAGGGTCTCCTATTCTATGAAGTAATAATACACTACCACATTGCACCATAGATTCTACAATCAATACACCTGGCATAATTGGTCTTGATGGGAAATGTCCAATAAAGAATGGCTCGTTAATTGTAACATTTTTTATTCCTACGACTCTTTTGTCAATTTCAAGTTCAACTATTTTGTCAATCATTAAAAAAGGATAACGATGTGGCATAAATTCTAAAATAGACATAATATCAAATACTGCTTCTCCTGATTTTGTTACCTGAAACTTCTTAACTAATTTATTCTGCATGTACAACTTACGCAACATTTTTGTAAATTCAACATTGGCTTTATGTCCAGGTCTTGCAGCGAGTATTTGACACTGTAAAGGTGCTCCTAAAAGTGCTAAATCACCTAATAAGTCGAGTAATTTATGTCTTGCGGGTTCATTTTTAAATCTCAGTTCTTTATCACTTAGTATCCCTGTTTTACCGATAAAAAATTCGTCACCAAGATTATATTTCCTTTTCATTTCTTCAAATTTAGATGTATCAAAGTCTTCATCAACAATTACAATTGAGTTATTTATATCACCACCTTTACCTAAACCTTGCTCTTTTAACATTTCAATTTCTTTTAAGAAACAAAATGTTCTTGCAGGAGCAAATTCTTTTGCAAATTCTTTTTCAAGGTTAAAAAGTCCAGTGTGTTGAACACCAAGAGCAGGATTGTTAAAATCTATTATCAAAGATATTCTAAAGTCATCTTTTAACGGTAATGCTGCAATATCAACATTATTTTCTTCGTCGTGATAATGTACAAGTTCTTCTACAACTAAATATTCCCTTTTAGCGTTTTGCTCTACAATTCCCGCATCTAATAATGTGTCAACATAAAATTTAGCACTTCCATCCATAACTGGTGGTTCATTAGAATCAAGCTCTACAATTATATTATCTATCTGACATCCCGTAATTGCAGCTAGTACATGCTCAACAGTGTGAACTTCTGCATTGTTTAATCCAAGGTTTGTTCCTCTTGATATGTCCCTTACATGATCAATATCAGCGGGTATTTCTGGTGATCCTTCAATATCGATCCTTTTGAATTTTATACCATAGTTTTCTGGTGCAGGTTTGAATGTCATTGTTACAGGATTTCCAGTATGAAGTCCTACTCCTGATAATGAAGAAGGTTTCAAAATTGTCCTCTGATTTTTAATCATAATTTATTTCTTGTTTTCTTTCTTATAATTTTTTAGAAATTCTATTAATTCAGGTAATCGTTTTATTGCAGCTTCTTCTTTTAGAGCTGTGTAATATGGTTTTCCTCGGTATCCTATATATACACCTGGCTTAGTAATAGATTTACTCACCCCGACACTAGCACCAATAATTACATCATCACATATAGTAATGTGCCCTACAAATCCAGACTGACCACCTATCATACATCTTTTACCAATTTTTACGGAACCAGATATTCCAACCTGCGCAGCAATAACAGTATTTTCTCCAATGTAAACATTGTGGGCAACTTGAATTTGATTATCAAGTTTTACACCTCTGCAGATTCTTGTTTCTCCTATTGTTGCTCGGTCAATTGTTGTATTGCTACCAATTTCTACATCATCTTCTATAACCACTATTCCTCTATGAGGAATTTTTTTATAAGTGCTATCTTGCTGTTTTGCAAATCCAAATCCATCACTACCAATAACAACTCCTGAATGAATTATTACGCAATTACCAATTTTACATTTTTGATATACTGAAACATTGGGGTAAATTAAACAGTTATCTCCAATTTCAACATCATTCTCAATTGTACAATTGGAATATATTTTAGTCCCTTTTCCAATTTTAACTCTATTGCCAATTGAAGTAAAATTACCTATATAAACATTTTCTGAAATATCGCAGTCTTCACCAATGTATGATTTATCTGAAATGCCACTATATTCATCTTCATCTTTTGAAAATAATTCAATCAAGTCAAGAAATGCTAAATAAGGGTCTGATACTTTGATTACAGTTAAATTTTCAGGTTTTTCTTTATATACAAAATCTTCTCTTACCAGAACCGCTCCTGCTTTTGTGCTGAGAAAATATTTTTGATAGAGAGGATTTGATATAAATGTAATTTCATCTTCTTTTGCTGATTCTATTTTAGCTACATTATTTATCTCTTTATCTATGTCACCTTCAGCTGTTCCGTTAATGTATTTTAGTATTTCAGATATTTTCATTTTTTTTTTAATCTTTTCCTTCTAATACTCTTTGCACTTTAAATGTAATATCATATTTCTCGTTTACATATAATAGCAAAATACTACTGCTCCTATCAAAAACATAATCAAAATCTTCCCTTTTTGCAACGATTTCTATAGCTTTAAAAATTTTGTCATATACTGGTTTCATAAATTCATTCTGTTTTTGAAAATACTCACCATTCTCACCAAACTTACTTTGTCTGAAAGTTTCAATTGAATTTTCAACATCTTTTATTCTTTTCTCCGTTTCTGCTTTCATTTGGTCGGTCATAATTAATTTCTTTTTTTCATAATCTTCTTTCATTAACCTTAAACTATCTTGTAAAATACTTAACTCCCTTTGCCAATCAGAAACTAAATTGTCTAATTTCATCTTTGCATCCCTTGCTTCTTGCATATTATCTATAATTTTTTTTGAATCAATATATCCAACTTTTGTTTGTGCATTAGAATCATTAGGATTCAGTATTGATATTATGTTAAAAATTAATAATAGAACAGAGAATAATATTTTTTTGACTGACACGATGTGAAAATTTTATTTTAGAATATTTGTTTTTATAGTTATCATTTAAGTTTATCTAGAACCTTGAAGGTTAAATCATATTCCTTATCACCAAAAAGTAATACTCCATCTGCTTTGTCGAAAACAAAATTATATTTTAACTCTTTGGCTATGTCCTCTATTGCTTTGATTACTTTCTCCTTTACTGGTTTAAATAGTTCATTGGATTTATTTATTAAGATTTCTCTTACATTTTGTTTATATGTTGTAAGAGAGTCATCAAGCTCTCTCAGTTCATTTTGTAATACAGTCATTTCTTCATTTAGAGCTTTAATCTCAGCGTCTGATTTTATCTCTCCTGATTCAACTTTCTTTTGTGCATCTTCATATTTGGTTTTAAATTCTTGCGCTTTAGTTTTAATTTCATTTTCTCTTGCTTGAATTGTATCAAGATATTTTTTCTGAAGTTGCTCGAGCTCTGCAGTAATCGTTTTATATTCTGGTAGTTGTTTTATGATAATATCACTGTCAACATAACCTATTTTAAGGTTTTGGGCATTTGAATTAAGATGCAATAACAGAGTTAGAGCAAAGATTGCAATTAACGAGATTTTTAATTTCAATTTTTTTCTCCTTTTAATTAATTATATAATAAAATTTTAAAATCCTCTACCAAATTGGAAATGGAATAACCATTTCGGGTCTAAGTTATCCTCTATTTTTCTATCAAAACCATAACCAAAATCAAATCCAATTAAACCTACAGCTGGTAAGAGTAATCTCATTCCAAACCCAACCGAGCGTCTTAAATCGAGTGGGTCTGTTTTTTTAATATCTGCCCAGACATTGCCTGCTTCTGCAAAAGCAAGAATAAAAATGGGAACTGGGTCAAGGGATAAAGGATATCTTAATTCTAAAGTATATTTCAAAGCGACTTTTCCTCCTATTGGGTCTATATTATTTCTCTTTGGTCCAACATTTCTGTCATTATATCCTCGTAAAGGAATAGTATTATACGCAAGACCATTACCACCCATATAAAATAATTCGGTTGGTGGTAAATATTTATCTTTACCGATTGGATTAATATAATAAAAATTGAAATTTGTATATAAAACGAATTTTGTATTTCTTATTAGTGGTGTATACAATTCAGCTGTAAATATATCTTCAATGAATTCAAGATTGCCTGGTAGTAAAGGACCACCCGAAAGCTCTGTTATATTTGAAATTTTAGTCCCACTAATTGGAAAAACAGGATCAAAAACTGTTGAACGAGTAATGGTTTGGCGAAGACTAAACTGAGTTCTAATGCCAACTTCAAAATAACCGCCTCCATTAATGACATCGGTTCGTTGGAATTTAAATGCCCAATCACCGCGGAAAAAGTCATCAGGCCATTTAAATCTCCTCCCAAAATTTAAAATAGCTCCAGTTTCTCTGACATCATAATAATAAGTTTGTCTTGTATCATAGAGATTTAAACCTAATAGTGTTGGTGTATCAAGGAACCATGGTTCTGTAAAACCAATGTTAAATGTTCTGTATGTTCCTCCTTCCCCAAATTGCCAGGTAAAATTTAAAATTTGTCCGCCTCCACCTGATAGAGGGTCTGTTATATCAAAATTATTAAATGTTAAACCTATAGCTCCTGTTAATCCAAAATATCCACTGTATCCAATGGAAGCATTGAATTGGTCAGAAGAGCGTTCGGAAACTATAAATTTTAAATTTACCGTTGAATCATTTGCAAGTGAAATGTCCTGTGAGAGTTTTTCGGGATTAAAATAATTTAATGCATTTAATTGTTGTAAACTTCTTTT
>JAOADD010000029.1 GCA_026417495.1 Ignavibacteria bacterium | reverse complement strand
CTTTTCAGATTCATCATATTTTTCCACTTCAATAGAAACTTTTCCAGTTTTAATTACTAATCTTTCTGAAATTTTTAAATCTTCATTTTTACTCCCTTCCAGTTTTTGCTTGCTCACATCCTTGCTTTCTGTTTCGCTTTTTGGAGATGGAGATAATTCTTCTTTTGGTTGGTTAGTTGTAACATTTTCCCCCATTTTCTCATTAACATAACTTTTCTCCTTCTCACAGGAAAAAAACACAATTATTGAGAGAAAAAGAACAATGAAAATAATTATTCTTACTTTCATAATTAATAATTAATTTAGCTGAATTTTATACTCTGAAACAAAATACTATGTTTCAATAAAAAATAAAGGGGAATTCTCTTCCCCTTTATAATTATTAAAATAATTTTTTAAAACAGCTATTTTATCAAGACCATTACTTTAGAGTCGGAGAAATTACCTGCCTGGATGGAATAGAAATAAATACCAGTTGCTAAATTATCTGCGTTGAATGTAAATTCATACACACCCGCAGGTAAAGTAGAATTTACAAGGGTCTTAACATGCTTACCAAGGTTGTCATATATATTTACAGTGACAAACTCTTGCTTTGGAATTGAGAATTTTATTTTTGTTGATGGGTTAAATGGATTTGGATAATTGTTGTAAAGTTTATAATCAACAGGTAATTCAATATTTGTGTTTCCGATTGATACAGGGAAATCAGGATCAAATACAGATATATATTGAAAACTCGAGCCTAATACTTTAGTACTAACAAGAGCACCAGTGGTATCATCAATTTCATATACACCTGTGCTATTGGTAGTTAGATAATTTCCATTAGGTAATCTAAAAACGCCACGGTTTCCAGTAACACCTGCAAGAGTATTTAACAAATTTCCTGTACTATCGTAAATTTTAATACCAGAACCAGTACCACTAAATTCACACAGGGCAAGTCTACCATTATCGATATTGATTATTTGTTGAGGGAAATTAAGTTGATTTGCAATTAAACTTCCAATAAATCCGCCAGAAAAATTAAATTTGTTTACATCTTCAGTTCCACTTGAATTAGTAACTAGAATATCACCCGTTCTATATAAAATAGCAAATGGACTATTTAAATTAGTAGAAATAAAAGTTCCTATATGTACACCACTTGTATCATACCTTTGAATAGTATTCTGGTTTGTACCACTGGCAACAGTAACAAGTAAATTCCAGTTAGGCATAAAAGCAATGCCACGAATATTATCCAGATTTCCACCTTGAGTAAAAGTCCGAACAAAAAGCCCGTTTGTGTCGTATTCTTGAACTGCATCAGCTATTTGATCTGAAACAAGAATTTTAGTTTTTGTTCTTTGTAAAGCATGTTTTGGGCTTTGTAAGTTTGGGTAATTAGAATGAATAAAAGCAGTATCTACAAGATTGCCTGTGTTATAATCAAAAGCGTAGACTCTATCATAAGTCCAATCAGGAATCATTAAAAGTTTTGTGGAGGTTCTTGGATACAATTTTATTGGTTCTCCAGTATTATCAACCACATTTCCTAAGCCATAATTAATTCTTGCAATTGATAAATCAAATTTGTCAACAATATCTTCGAAATAAGCACTATATCCATTTTTAAAAGGATGCAAAAAATTAGTAATAACTGCATAAACGACTTTTCCATTTTCTACAAACTTTGCTTCAATAAATGCTTTGTCCTTTATATAAATACTAACTGGTAATTTTTGTTCAATGGCAGTTTTTTCCGCTTGAAAAACAATTGAAGGATTTAATTCTGCTTTTAACATTAACTCATCAAAGGAAATCTTTGGTTGAGAATATGCAAATGGAGAAATAAAAAGAATTAGCAATAACAATTTTAAATATTTCATATTCTTTAAATTTTAATTTAATGAATTCATAATAAAACAATAATCTGCTTTAGCAAGCAGATTATTGTAAATTTATGAAATTTCTTCTAATCTTTCAGTATTATTTTAATAGAACCATTCGTTTGGTCATTACATAAGAATCTGTTTTTATTCTGCACATATAAATACCACTTTGAAGTCCTGATGCATTTAGCCGTGTTTCATACCTGCCAGGTTGAATAAACTCGTTAACAAGTGTCACTATTTCTCTACCAAGCATATCGTATATAGTAATATTAACAAAACTCGCAACAGGTATATCAAACCTGATAATAGTTTCAGGGTTAAATGGATTTGGATAATTGTCATATAATTTAAATTCCGTGGGTATTTCAGTGCTAATATTTTTTACTCCAACAGTAAGTTGCCATCTTGCTGTTTGAACAATTGGGTTGAATAAAGCTAGTGTAACAACGCTGTCAAGTCCACTACTATCAGGAGAAGTGTAAGAGCCAGGACCAGACCCAGTCCACCCTCTAAAGTAATAATGGTTATTACCACTTTGATAATAGCGAGAAATAACCCCAAAAGTTGAAGGAACAGCAGAATCACAATACCCTGCACCGAACGTATGTGGAATTATTGAATTAATCACCAGTCTATATTGAATTCCATAAGTTGCAAACAAATTTAAATTTGAATTAAGAGTAATTTGCTGAAGTGTATCTCCATTATTAGACCAGTTAAGAAATTTATATCTGGTACCACCTGTGCCGTAGTAATAGGGTGCATATACAGTTACATTAGAACCATTGGTAAAGTATAATCTCACTGGATTCATATATTGTACATTATTAACATAAAATGGAACAACTCCACTTCGATTATTAGCAACATCAAGATAACTCATATTCATAAGTAAATCAACAGTTCTCCTATGAACAGGAGTACCATTGCTACCAGCACCAACAATGTAAACTTTATAAATTCTTGGAGTTACATTACCAATTGCTTTAATTCTTAACCTAACAGAATCAGGATATGAAAGAATGGAGTCCTTACCAATAAAAGTAAGAGATATTGTCCCTTGTGCAGGATTACTATCAAGAGAAACTGTAAATTTAACTTTATCTGTGTAAAGTTTCACAGAAGGAACTTTAACTGTAATAAATGTACTGTCATTATTTACCAATTGAACACTACTTTTACTAACTGTCATAGCAAAATCCGGGAAGTAAGCAGTATAACTTCCAAAATAACCATTTCTAAAATCGCTCCAATTAAGCATAGATACAGAACCATTTGACACAATAGCATCATAATCACCTAAGTACATAGGTGTACCACCACCACCACAACTTGTACAATTTATACGGAATTTTGCATTACCAATTTTTTGATTAGTTACAAATGATGTTCCACCATTAGTAGAGAATGAAGCATAAACTTCAGCACTATCACTGGTGGGACAATTTCTTGTATCAAACCATTTAACATATAATGTACCATTAAACTTATCACACCAAATTGATGGATGCCATTGGTGATTGTTTTCTGAATTTGGATCATCATTGATTTTCAAAGCAGAAGACCAGGTAGCACCCTGATCTGTAGAATATCTGCAAAATATATCAGGCTTAGCACCATTAACATTAGGAGTATTAGTAGCATAAACAAGATAAAGTCTACCCCTATATGGACCATAACTATTATCAGCTGCAATGAAAGGATAGGGTCTTGTTCGCATATTCTCAACGGAATGTCTGTTATTAACAAAAGAACCAACATAACCTGCAAACATCTGTGCAGACATAGTTGTAAAGGTTGCCCCTCCATCAGTAGAGCGATAGAAAGTATAAACAGGAGAAACAGAACTACCAGAATTTGTTACTACATAAACACATCCCCCCGGAATATCAGTTAAACCAACTTTATAAGGGCCAACACAAACCATCATACCTGGTAAAGATTGCGTTCCAGGGGTAAAAGTAGTTTGGAAAGTAGCTCCGTAATTTGTACTCCGAGAAAAGTTTCCATAACCACTACCAGCGGTCATTGTACAGTAAACATAGTTTGCATAAGGTCCCCCAGTTTGATCACAAGCAACCCAATTTTTATCATTCCCACTAATACAGAAAATAGGTGCAGACCAGGTTTGACCATTATTTGTAGATTTAACAATATAACAACCTGTAATTGGATTTCCAGTCATATTCATATAATAAAGGTTTCCAATACTGTCATAAGCTGTTACTGGGTCTCCTTGAGGAGAGGGTAAAGAAGGATTATTAGTAAACCAATCAAGACCGTTAAGTGTGTAGTGAGTAGCATTTATATTAAAAGCACAGAAAAATTGCAGAGGATTCTTCATATTCCAAGAAATATGCGGTTCAGCAAAATCAATACCAAGAAAAAAGTTTTCATATCCATCAGGAGTAACAATTGACATTGGTTCTACATAAGGAGGAACAATATTTCTTAAATGTATTGGTACTTGGTCAAGGTATGGATTGTCTTGCTGTGCAAAATTAAATCCTACAAGACCAAGAAAGATAAATAAAAAGTAAATTTTCTTCATAATTTTATTTTTTTGCTAAATATACCATCTGCTCACAACGAATTCAATACCTTTAAAAAAATCAAGTAAGAATAATTTCTTATGTGTAATAAAAAAAATAAAACTAAAAATGAATTTTCATTACTCTTCCCACCCAAAAATACACTTTTTAGATTGTACTTATAAAACCTTAAAAAGTTTATGATATATCAGATACAACAAGTGAAAAATGTTGTTTTAATACTTCCTATACTTTAAAATTTTATTTTTAAAATCAAACAGTATTAAAAAGTTATTAAATAAATCATATCCAATTACCCCATTCGCATTACCAAGAAAAAGGTTCAACACATCAGGAAGATTTCCATATTTAACCAAAAATTCATCATCTCCTAAACTTGTAATAATGTTATAACAATTGGTTTCAAAACCACCATAAGCAGGATGGTAATCCTTTTCCACACCAATGGAAGGATATTTTTTTGTGATTTCTTCCGCCAAATAAGAAATTTTTGCACCTGTATCAATATGCAATTTTAAAGGTACATTATCTACTTTGAATTCAACAAGCGGCACTGTAATTTCCATCATAAAGAAATATGTTTTAATAAATTTTATTTCCTTTCCATCAAAATCAATTTCTTTTTCGCTAAATTTTACAACCTTATTCCTATAATCAAATAAAACATAATAATTTGATAGAATATCAATTCCCATTAAAGTTGTTAATTCTTTCCCAATTAATTCTGAAAGTGATTCTACCGTTGTTCCGAAGAATTGTGTTACACATTGATAGGTATTGGAATTGAAACTTAGTTCATTTGTTTTATGAATTGTAAGCGGGGCACCAGTATCAATAAAGATAATGTTCCCATTCTCTTCAATGAATGGAAGAGAATCATAAAAAATAATATTATATTCTTTCATAGATTATTAATTTGTTTAGAATAATTCACCCTCAATTTTTATGCATTATACGAAAAATTTATGAAAAATAAAGTTAAAAATTAAGTTAAAAATTAAAAGGGTATGCAATTTGTCCAAGTGATATTCCCCCATCATTAACAGGTATTCTCTTTTGCCAATACGGGTTGAAATCCAATTCTTTTAATTTCTGAATAGATTTTTCTAATAATATTGAATTTTGAAAACATCCCCCACTTAAAGCAACATTTTTAATTTTGTGTTTTTGAGCAACTGTAACAATAATTTCAACTAATGTATTATGAAACTTTGCAGAAATTATATTTACGGGAATATCATTACTTCTATCTATTAAAATACTTTTAATAATTGGAATAAAATTAATTATACAAATCCCATTGTTTTTAATAATTTCAAAATTATAAGTTCCTTTTTCTTCTGAAGCATTATAAGCAATAAACTCAAGTTCCATTGCGGCTTGCCCTTCAAAAGAAGAATATTGTTTAATATCAATCAGTGAAGAAACCGCATCAAATAATCTTCCCATACTTGAAGTGTATGGGGAGTTAATACCCCTTTCTAAAATTTTTCTTAATAACTGTAAATCATGTTTCTCAATTTTTAAAAATTTCTCAGGTTTCTGCAACTTTAATTCATCTTGAAAATCAATAAGAATACCAGCAGCAATTCTGTTAACATTTTTGATTGCTTCTTCTCCACCAGGTAATCTAAAATATCTTAGATGAGCAATTCTATTTACTTCTGAATCAATTTTAAAAAATTCACTTCCCCATATAGTACTATCCAACCCATATCCGGTACCATCCCAAGATATACCTAGAACAGGTAAATCAATTTTGTTTTCAGCAATACAAGAATATATATGGGCTATGTGGTGTTGAATTTTTACTATTTTTATATTCTGCAATTTTGAAATTTCTTCAGCATACTTCGAAGATGGAAAATCAGGATGTAAATCACATATAATTTTCGATGGTTTTATTTTGTAGATCTCTGATAGATGAGAAATTGTTTTTTCAAAAGCATTTATAGATTCAAGATTATCAAGATCTCCTATATGTTGACTAATAAAGACTTCATTTTCTTTTTTAAGTGCAACTGTATTTTTTAAAAATGCTCCTGTAGAAATTACTTGTTCATTATCTTTTTCTGACGATTCTATTGTAATTGGTAATGGTGCATATCCACGTGCTCTTCTTAAAACAAATTCTTCCCCTGCTATAACTTTAACAATAGAATCATCAACATACCTTAAAATAGGACGGTTATGCACAAGGAAAAAATCTGCAATTCCGTTAAGTCTTTCCAAAGCTTCAATTTCATCTGTGCAAATTGGTTCATCTGAAATATTTCCACTTGTTGCTATAACAGGAATATTCAACAGTCTCAATAAAATATGATGTAATGGAGTATATGGCAGTAATACTCCAAGATAAGGATTATTAGAATACTCACCCACACAATCCTTGAAGAAAGGTAAATCTGGTTCGGCTTTTGCATTAAGATACTTTCGTCTAATCTTTAGAAGAACAATTGGACTTTTCTGAGAAGTTAACAATCTTTTTTCAAAATCTGATACTATGCAATACTTCTGTATTGTTTGTAAATCTGGAAACATTATGGCAAATGGTTTTTCATTGCGATGTTTTCTCTTTCTCAGTGTAAGTATAGAACTTTTGATATATGGATTTACAAATAAGTGAAATCCACCAAGTCCTTTTACAGCAACAATTTTGCCATTTAGAATTTTTTCTACTGCTAACTCAATTGCTTCTTGTTTGTCGGCAATAAATTTTCCACTCTCATCCCAGAATATTACTTTAGGACCGCATACAGGACAGGCATTAGGTTGAGCATGAAACCTTCGATTTTCGGGATTTTCATATTCTTCTTTACACTCTTTGCACATAATAAAATTTTTCATTGAAGTATTTTCCCTATCGTAGGGTAATCTTTCTATTATTGTATAACGCGGCCCACAGTTTGTGCAATTAGTAAATGGATATAAATATCTTCTATCATTTGGATTAAAAACTTCCTTCAGGCAATCTTCACAAGTTGCAATGTCGGGCATTATATAAGTGGTAGGTTCTTTATTGGTCTTACTGCGAATAATTTTAAAATCAGTAATTTCTTCTTCTTTATTAAAAGGAATGATATTATAATCAAAATTTTTAATATAAGATATATCTGGTTTATCCGTCTGTAATCGAAATATAAATTTATTTATAATTTCCTTTTGAGCAACAGCAACAATTTCTACCCCTGCATCAGAATTTAATACATAACCTTTGATACCTAAATTTTTCGCCAGTTTAAAAACAAAGGGTCTAAAACCCACTCCCTGTACAGCACCTGAAATTAAAATATTAGCTTTATATAACTGGTCGGGCATCTTCAAAGAATGGATATTTAATTAGCAATTTTCTTTTTTTCATTTAACATAAATGAAAGTTTCTCACACCATTTATCAATACCTTCACCTGATGTACAGGAAGTTTCAAATATTTCAAGATATGGGTTTATTTGTAAAGCATTTTTCTTAAGTGAATTGATATCACAATTTATATATGGTAATAAATCTATTTTGTTGATAATTAGAATCTTTGAGTTGAGAAACATTCTTGGATATTTCAGCGGTTTATCATCACCTTCTGTTGTACTAACCACCACAGTTTTAAAATCTTCACCAAGGTCATATCCCGCAGGACAAACAAGATTTCCAACATTTTCAATAAAAAGTAAATCTACATTCTGAAAGTTTAAATTTGAAATTGCATCATTAACAAGTTTTGCTTCAAGATGACAAGCGCCATTAGTAACAATTTGCACAACAGGAACTTCGTATTTTGCAACTCGCTGTGCATCTAAATCTGTTTGAACATCTCCTTCGATAACTGCAATATTAAATTTAGATTTAAGATATTTTATTGTATTTTCAAGAATGCTTGTTTTTCCTGCTCCAGGAGAACTTACCATATTAACAACAAGTAATTTATACTTACCGAAAATCTCTCTATTTTTTTGTGCAATTTCATCATTTTTCTCAAGAATTTTTCTTTCAATTTTTATTATTTCCATAGAAAATAATTTTAATTTAAATATTTATTCATCAACAACAACATTAATAATCTCAAGTTCATTACCTGTTATTAACTTAATATCAGTTCCAAAACAATACGGGCATGTAAATAGTAGGTGTTCTATTTGAAAATCTTTATCACACGCTTTGCAATATGCAGTAGCAGGTACTTTTTCAATATTTAGTTTTGCACCATCAAGTTTTGTATTTTTAATAATTACATTAAAACAAAATTCAAGTGATTCAGGAATAACTCCAGAAATTTCACCTACTTTGATATTTACAATTGATATTTTATTAATATTATCGGGCAGGTTTTCTAGAACTAAATCAACAATATTTTGAGCTATTGAAAGTTCGTGCATTACAATTCCCTAAACCAATAATTATAATCAATCGTTCCTTCACCATTTACTCGAGTATTGTAAAATTCGTTAGTATGCTTATCATATACATAGTCTTTTTCCCACTTATCAATGTTTTTCTTTATCTGTTTAATAGCATCAATTGTAAAATATAAATCTTCATCTGTCATAGTGGGATGGAGTGAAAGTCGTACCCAACCAGGTTTAGCAGATAAGTCACCTTGATCAATTAGATTAGTAATTTGATGGGACTTATCATAATCAACATTTAATAAATAATGTCCATAAGTACCTGCACAAGCACATCCACCGCGTACCTGCACTCCAAATCTATCACTTAAAATTCTTACAATTAAATTATAGTGAATATCATCAATATAAAAAGAAATTACTCCCAATCTTTCTTCTACATTATCAGCAAGGATATGCAGATTGGGAATTTTTCGCAATTCTTCAAATGCAATTTTCAAAAGTTCATCTTCTCTTTTTCTCATTTTTTCTAATCCCATTTGCATTTTCAACTCAATTGCAAGATATGCTTTTATAGATTGCAAAAAGCCAGGGGTACCACCATCTTCTCTAATCTCAATATCTTCGTAATACCTGTATTCCCCCCATGGATTAGTCCAGTAAACAGTACCACCACCAGGTTGGTCAGGACTATATCTTCTATATAATTCAGAGTTAAAAACAATTACCCCTGAACTTCCAGGACCACCAAGGAATTTATGTGGAGAAAAGAATACAGCATCTAATCGTTCTTCAGGGTCTTCGGGATGCATATCAATTTTAACATAAGGAGCACACATAGCACAATCAATAAAACAATATCCCCCATATTGATGCATAAGTTTTGCCATTTTATGATATGGGGTTTCAATACCTGTAACATTGGAAGCAGCTGTAAAGGAACCAAGTTTTAGTTTTCTGTCTTTATATTTTTCCAGTTGCTTTTCAAGTTCGTTTAAGTCAATTAGCAAATCTTTATCGGGTTGCAAAACAACTACATCAGCAACAGTTTCAAACCAGGTAGTGTGGTTTGAGTGATGTTCCATATGAGTAAGAAAAACCACAGGGCGTTCGGGTTCTTTTTTACATTGTTTATAGATAAGCTTATCACACATTTTAAGTCCAAGAATACGCTGAAACTTATTTACCACAGCAGTCATACCGAAACCAGCAGTGATTATAACATCTTTTGGCCCTGCATTTACATGTTCTTTAATTTTTTTATGTGAATGATGATATGCTTTCGTCATTAAAGTGCCAGTCTCACTGGTTTCTGTATGCGTATTAGCAACATAAGGTCCAATTTCATTAGTAATTCTCTCTTCAATTGGTCTATACAATCTTCCGCTTGCAACCCAATCGGCATATATCATCTTTACAATACCATATGGAGTTCTATATTCTTGATGATGACCAATGGTATTATTTCTGAAAGGTTCAAAATATTTCTCTAAATCAGTACTCATAAAAGACTTTTATCATTATTATTTTTTCCATTAATGTCCAGGTTCACCAATAACCTTAAATTTATCTCCCGTTTCCTTTACAATTAATTTATACCATTCACTACCATATCCTGGTTGAGAAACTTTAGGATTCCTTTGCCCAGGGACAACAGTTTTAATATTACCATCCATAAACTTTGTAAACAAATGCTTGTATAGTGCTTTCCATGTTGTGAATGTTTGTGCTCCTTTTGCACAAGAATACTCTGTTAAGTATTCAATTGCAAGTTCAGGATTTTGTTCATATAGTTCAAGTGCTCTTTCATCTATGAGTGATGTATTTGTTATATATTGCATTTCAAGCTCTTTTTGCACAGCACGAATTTCAGGAATAATATCTCTATACCTTGTATAAGCAAAATTAGAAACCTGATTGAAAATCCAGAAAGCAGCACTATCGCTAAATTCCATCATAGAACCATTTCCAACTGCAAAATTATTAGGTACCCTTGTAATACTAGAATACATCGGTGTATAAACCGAACTATAAGTATCATCAACGCCAAACCAAATAATTCCACCTATTGGGTCAGGTAACCAACTTCTTGATTGTGCAACAAAAGAAAATCCAGTTTGCTGAGTAGAAATTGCTCTTTCATTAAAGTATGTATTTTTATCATTTTTATCTATTTTCCAAGTTAGCGGTCGCCACCTATATGGACAATTATAGGGACCTGCACCAACATCTTTTGATAAATCCATTGGTGTGCCTTCAAAGTGGTCTCTCATTAATTCCATTGCTTCATAAAGAGATATTTTTTTATCAGGTTTTATCCAGAGTGGCATTCTATTTTTCAAATTCTTTCCCATTACATAATCAAGGTATTTACCCATATTTTTATTTACCCTATTAAATATAGACCATACTCTTGATTCACAGAATCTTGCACCTGAAAAGTCAACAGGATTATATACATCGGAGAAAGAGAACTCTTCATCTTTACCATTAAAATATCCTTTTTTACGAGCAAAGCTAATAACATCTTTTGCATATAAGCAATTTTCTGGGTCATTTAAAGGGAAAGTAGTAATTCTAGCTTGATTAGCATGAGCACAGATATACCCATCGGGTATTCTTAACGCAACCCACACAGCACCTTTATTACCAGGACCTTTTCCAATAATTTCCATAATCCATACTTCATTCTTATCTGCAATAGAAAACGATTCTCCTTCAGAACAATATCCATATTTTTCTACTAAATCTGCAATAAGAAGTATAGCTTCGCGTGCAGTTTTTGTTCTTTGTAAAGCAATGAACATTAAACTTCCATAATCAAGTATAGCTGTCGTATCTACAAGTTCTTCTCTCCCCCCAAAAGTTGTTTCACCAATTGCAAGTTGATGTTCATTCATATTTCCAACTACATTATATGTATGCAATGCCTGTGGAATCCTTCCAAGAAATTTTCCTGTATCCCATTCATAAATATCCATCATAGTTCCTTCAGGATAATCTCGAGCAGGCCAGTGATACAATTCACCATATAAAGTATGAGAATCTGCAGTGTAAGAAATCATTACAGAACCATCTTTTGAAGCTCCTTTTGTAATTAAAAAATTAGTACAGGCAATTACAAAATCTTGTAAAATTAACAAGGAGAGAATTAAAATAGAAACAAATGATGCGATTTTCTTCATATATTCTTATTTTTATTTATAAAATTCAATTAATATAATCAGAAAATTTATTTAAAAAAAATGATAAAAGGGAAATGTAAATCCTTTCGCTTAATGTTCTATCTCGATAAACTATAGTTATTGTCCAGATAATTGATATTTTTAACTTTGCAAATAATACTTTAGGCAATTCACTTTTTTTACATCAAATTATAAACATATAAAAAAATATTGACATTTTTAAAAATAATTTCTAAATTTTATTTGAAGTGGTGGTAAAATAATTAGATTATGATTGGTAATACTTGATTGCATAGTTAGATAAATTAAGAATTTATTATTACTTAACATAATTAACATAAAATCAAAAAAATAATCAGATGAAATCAAGGAGGGTAAATAAATGAAGAATAATATAAAAAATAAGCTTGTTTATATTTCAATAATATCAATTTTATTATTCAATACAAGTCTACTATCCCAATTTTGGGCACCTGTTGGTGGTGGAATGAACAATGATGTAAATACGCTAACAGTATATAACAATGAATTAATCGCAGGGGGAAAATTCATTATTGCAGGTGGAAATTTAGCAAACTACATTGCAAAGTGGAATGATTCTAACTGGTTACCACTTGGTAGTGGAGTGCTGTATTATGTAGTTGCTCTTACAGTTTATAACAATGAATTAATTGTTGGTGGTTCTTTTACTCAAGCAGGAGGCACTTCTGCAAATAGAATTGCAAAATGGAATGGAACAAGTTGGTCTCCACTTGGAAGTGGTGTAAATGACCTTGTGGTTGCACTCACTGTATATAACGGAGAATTGATTGCTGCAGGATATTTCACAACTGCTGGTGGAGTGACAGTAAATAGAATTGCAAGGTGGAATGGGAGTAATTGGGCACCGATGGGCAGTGGATTTAACGGACCTGTTTATGCACTTGCCATATATAATGGTGATTTAATTGCGGGCGGATATTTCACAAATGCTGGAGGGGTAAATGTAAACAAAATTGCAAGATGGAATGGTACAAGTTGGGTTCCACTTGGTAGTGGAATGAATAATGATGTGGTGGCTTTAACTGTTTACAATGGTGAATTGATTGCAGGTGGAGATTTTACTATGGCTGGTGGTGTTAATGCAAACTACCTTGCAAGATGGAATGGTGCTAATTGGGCTCCCATAGGTGGTGGTGTTAACGATTGGGTGCAAGCACTAACTGTATATAACAATGAGCTAATTGTATCGGGAGTGTTTACTGCTGCGGGTAGTATTACTGCACAATATATTGCAAAATGGAATGGAAACAATTGGACTCCTATGGGGGGCGGTTTCAATAATTTAATATTAGCATTTACAGAATATAAAGGAAAGTTAATTGCTGGTGGACAATTTACAATGGCTGGTGGAAATGATGCAAATCGCATTGCAAAGTGGGAAACACAAATCGGAATAAAATTAATAAATCAATCAATCCCAGCTGACTTTAGTTTATTTGAAAATTATCCAAATCCTTTTAATTCAACAACTAATATTAAATTTCAGATTCCAAAATCCTGTAATGTAAAACTAAGTGTATTTGATATGCTTGGGAAAGAAGTTGCTACAGTTGTAAATGAAACTTTACAAGCAGGAACTTATGAAGTGAATTTTGATGCAAGTAATTTAACAAGCGGTGTGTATTTTTATCGCTTGCAAGCAGAAAATTATAGTGATACAAAAAGAATGACTTTGATGAAATAATAATCTAACAATATTAATTAATTTATATTTACTTTTAATACATCTTACATTATTAATAAGAGAAATACATCAATTAAATTTGTATATGGTTCTACATAATTTTGTATAAGAGTGAGCGTCATTATCAATAAGAAATAAACTCGGTGAGATAGTATAAAATGAGTTTTAATTTAAATATATAAAAATTAACTTATAGAAAAAAAATATTAGTTTTTAATATAAATTAGTAATAATTATGAAGAAGGTAACCCCAATTTTTATTTTATTTTTCCTAATCATCTTTCATTATGCTTATAGTCAGGAAACTATAGAAGAAAAATTTAAAAGGTCATGGAATACCAAAGACACAACAGAGGAAAGAATTCTTAGAGAAGAAATAGCAAAAGAATCACCTGAATCTGAATATGGATTATTTAGTCAGGCATGGCTTTATTCCCTTAAAGGTAATAATGATAAAGCAATAGAATATTATACAAAAGCAATTAATATTAAACCAGACTTTGCTGAAGCTTACATCAACCGCGGGAATGCGTATTACCGTTTAAACGAGTATCACAAAGCTATTGCTGACTATAATAAAGCTATTGAATTAAATCCAAATTTTGCTAATGCTTACTACAACCGCGGGCTTGCGTATTACTATTTAAACGAGCATTACAAAGCTATTGCTGACTTTAATAAAGCTATTGAATTAAATCCAAATGATGCTCAGGCTTACAACAACCGCGGGAATGCGTATGCTGATTTAAACGAGTATTACAAAGCTATTGCTGACTACAACAAAGCTATTGAATTAAATCCAAATTATGCTTACGCTTACATCAACCGCGGGATTGCGTATTATGATTTAAACGAGTATTACAAAGCTATCGCTGACTTTAATAAAGCTATTGAATTAAATCCAAATTATGCTCAGGCTTA
>JAOADD010000017.1 GCA_026417495.1 Ignavibacteria bacterium | reverse complement strand
GTAATATTTATAAGAATTCTCTGGATTTTCATTACATCGCCAAAGTCTTTCGAATGTATTTATAAGGCCAACTATCGTTCCGTATCTTTCAATACTTAAATAAGAATACCTAGAGCATGAAGGTAAAAATTGACATTTTCCTTTTGAAAAATTTTTTTGATAATCTACTATTAAATATAGTTAAATTCTTTTATTTGATTCTAAAGCTTATACCAAAGAGAATTGGAATATAAGATCCTCCATATCCTGAGGACCCAATCATCCAATTAAATCGTGTATCTGCAAAAATACTAAATTTATTAGTTAAGTTTAAATAAATAGCACCTCCTAATCCAACATATGGTTTAAATTTAATTCCACCTTCTAAAGTTACATTTTTTAAACTATCAACTTTATCAGGATAAAATGAAAGGAAGTTACTAGAGCTCAAATAAACCTCATAATTAATTAGTTTTGTATTATTAAAATTTCCAATGCCAATTTTAGCATCCAAACCTATGATTTTTAAATTCCCGTCGTATTTACCGTTTATATAATTGTATGATTTATTATTATCTTTAAAAGCAAAATTATTATATATTATACCAAAACAGTATGATAAATTACTATTTGGGTTTTCGAATGCTCCTATCATTATACTTGTTGTAAATCCTGTTTTATTTTCGTCAGAAAACGAAGCTACAGGCGATGATAGGCCTAATCCTAACAATACTTTAGCATCTATATTTTGGGAATAAGAATAGTAATTCATTAGAAACAAAATTAATAAAATAAATTTTTTCATAGTCTTTTTATATTTAAATTCCAAAAAAGTTTTTAAATACTTTTAAGTAAATAATTAAATGTATAAGAATTAAATATTTTATTAGTTTTTAATCTTTTCTATATGATTTGATTTTATTAATGAAGTCATTTACTGAATATTTTCTTAAAATATAAACTTTATTCTTTTTAAAAATTATACCAACATTTTTTCCTTCTTTATCGACTATAGCATCAACATACTCTAACTCTGATTCCGGCATCATTGCACCATAAGAAATACCTTTTCTGTTTTTATAATTTACGATATAATAAAAATATTTAGTTGTTGTTGATGTTGGCATATTTTCAGGCATAAAACCTAAATATGAAATTGAATCTATCTTATAAAATCTACATTTTTTACCCGTATATTCTTCTTTTAGGTCACCGAATTTATGCCCATAGTATTCTAATACTTCACATTCTTTGTCATCATCGATAAATACTATTTTATAAGCTGTATTTTCAGATTCTGAAAGTATTTGCCATTGACCTTTAAAAGTAACATCCTTACTTTGACGCCAAAAATATTTAGCATCTACAATGTTATTCGTATTCCCCCAAATATATTTCTTCCCTAAAAATTCATACCATTTATCAGATGATGGTCCGAGAATGTTTGCTATTTTTGTAAGTAAACCAGGAGAATCCTCTGATATATAAGTCCAGTATATTGAATTTTCATCTTCATTGTAGTTTTGTAATGGTTTTAGATCTGATATTTTCCCTGTTTGAAAATCTAATTTACCAATTTTATATGTAGTATCACTATTAATCACAATCCAAAATTCACTACCATCTGTATAGATATTTTTATATGAATCAGACACCTCGACAATTATATCCTTTTGTTCAAGGCCTTCTATGTTAATGTCTTGATGTTGTGGCTCATCAAAATAGTATCTAACTGATCCTGCGCAACCTATCATAAAAAAAGAACAAATAGTAAAAATAAAAAAGAGATTAAATAAATTGAGTTTTTTATTTAAGTTTTTCATAGCATTTACATTAATTTGTTAATAATAATTATTTAAGGTTGTTTTTTATTAATTCGATTTTTGACTTTAATTCTGAATATAATTCTGATTGCTCATCATAGTCATTTGAATTAATATAAAGTTCCATTGCTTTTTCAAAGTCAGCTAATGCTTTTGCATTTTCCCCAAGTTTATAATATATTTCTCCTCTTAAATTATAAACATCATAGTATCTATCAGGTAAAAGATTGATACTTTTATTTATGAAGATCAAAGCAGTGTCTAAATTTCCTAATTTATAATATGAAATTCCTAAAAAAAAGTATGCAATTTCATCGTCCTTTTTTATCTGTATAGCTTTATTTAAATAATTAATTGCTGATATAGGGTTATCTAATTTAATATAAGTTAATGCAATATTTTTCATCGCTGTAATATAAAGAGGTTCGATATCTAATGCTTTATTAAAACATTCGAGAGCTTTATCATAATTTTTTACACTATCATACAATTTACCTAAATCGTTATATAAATCTTCTATTTTTAAATATTTTTTGTAATTATCATCTAAAAGATCATAATATTTTATTGTTTGTTCCATATCGTTAATTGCAAAATGCATTTTGTTTTGATGATAATAATAATTAGCTCTAATATAATATAACAATGAATTATTCGGATACTTTTTTAAGCCTTGCTCAGCACATTCAAAGGATTTATCATATTCTTTTTTCAAGAACAATAATTCCATACAATTTTCTTCAATATAGCTTTCTTGAAAAGAACAACCAAAGAGTAAGCAAGACATCAAAAAAAGAAGATATAAGATAAGAGTATTTAATCGTAATATATTTTCTTTATTCATATGTATATTTTTAGTTTTTAAAAAAATAATTTTCATAAAAATAATTCATTCTACATATATATAGTGTACATTTTCAAAAAGATATTTATGAGTTTACATTTAAAGATGAAAATATTAATTAATTATATACAATTTATTAATAACACTTTATAATATGAAAGTAGATGATATTTATTTTCCAAGACTTTAAAAAATTATCTGATATACTTGTCCTTTGAATTTGAAAATTTTTCTATAATATCACCATTATTCCAAAATTATATCATTATTTTATACAATAATTATGAAATTATCAGGAAAAATGTTTAATATTATTCATAACTAATAATTTTTACAAAATTTCTTTCAAACTATTAAATTTAATATTATAAAAAATTCTATTTATTAAAAAAGGTTTACTTTATTTCAGATATTTTGAGACAAAATCGCGGAATCTAATAAAGTTTTCTTCTGTAGCATATAGGTTTACATAAATACTCTCTCTTTTATCACTGGTATTTAAAATTACATTTAGTCTTACTCTTAGATCCTTCGCATTTGATATTTTTTCCATATCCTTTTTATCAATTTTATAAAATGCGTAGACGCTATAAGGATGGTAACCATAAAAAGATCTATCTTCATGGTATTTTGGTTCAGAATAATATGTAATTTCTAATTTTAATAATTCCCCATCAACATAGACGGTTAAGCTATCATCTATAAATTCGTAAAAACAATTATTTGAATAGATTGGTAAATAAATATCATATTTATATTCATGAGTGTAAGAATTTTCTCTTCGAACAAAGTTGAAGTGAAAAGTTGCATCAATATTCTCTAGAAGACCTCCTGGTGAATCATCTTCTAATTTATTTCCCAACATTTCAATATAGATCTCATCACCTGATTTAAACTCAGAAATCCCTTCTCCACCTCCGCATCCATATAAATATATAATTTTTATCAAGAAGACAAATAAAATTGCTTTTCTCATTGTTTTTTATTTTTTAATTAGTTTAAGAATAGAATTAGGGGTAGAAGCAAAGCCAATATTAGGATTTATAAAAAATAATGAATAAACATATCCTATTGGTTCATAATCTTTTATGATTTGACATTCGTCGTATTCAAAAAATCCATTTTCTGTATAAATAATATGAGGAATAATCCAAATATTATTTCTATCACCCCATTCCCAACTATAACCACATGCATAACCGACATTATTGTTTAACATAAAGATACAAGATAATAACATAAAATCATTCTCAGAAATTATATCCCATTTTAGTCCACCATTTGTTGTGTTCATAATTATGCTATTTTTACTATCTACTTGAATTTTACCACCACATATATAACCTATGTTTTCATTAACAAAATAAATGGAAGTTAATGGTTTTTTAGTAGGGGATTGCAATTTAAACCAATTGAATCCAGAATTCGTTGTTTTTAATATAATTCCATTATCCCCTGTAATAAAGCCAATATTGTTATTAACGAAATAAATTGATAGTAAATCATCTTTTAATGGGATGCTTATTATTTGCCATGTTTCACCAGAATTTTCAGTAAAGTAGATTCTTCCATATTCTCCTATTATTAAGTGTTTTAATGAGTCTATTAAATAGACTTTATTTAAGGCTATTGAATCATTAATATCAATTTTATTCCACAATTCACCTCCATTGGTCGTTTTAATAATTGTCCCATCCTTCCCAACGGAATATCCATAATATTGATTAAAAAAATGAACTGATTTTAATGTAACATTAGAAGGTGGATTCTGTAGTATCCAATTTTTACCTCCATTTGTAGTTTTTATAATTCTTGAGCATTTGTCAAATGAGATAGAAAATTTATCTTTTCCACCAGTACCACCAACTGCAAAACCAATATTTGAATCTACAAAATATATATCCATAATAGGATATTGAGATCCTACGATTACTTTCCACTGTGGCTGTGGAAATGCAGAATATATTATTAAAAGGTACACAAGAAAAAATAAAAATTTTTTCATTTGAATTTTTACGTTTTATTTGATTATTTTAATGAAACAATGATAAAATTTACTTTATTTTCAGTATCTATTGCTATAGTAATGCGTAAATCATTTTCAGGATAATCAAATTCAAGATAGTTTGTACTTTTATCTTTACCATAATAATTTTTTTTAGGTTCACCGAGAATTTCTACTACTGTGGATTTTGTATCCTCAATAGCTATTCCTCTTACTTTATATTGGTATTCTTTAGTGAAAAACGCTGCGATTATTGATTTCGATTTTACTGAGAAACCGAATTCCCCTTCGTCATAATACAATAGTGCGGTACCATTATCCAATCCTTCAATAGAAAATGGTAAACCATACTTATCAAATAAATTTTTCAATCGCTGTCCTAACAAATTAATAATTGTCTCAGAATTATTAATTTCATTTTGTCCAAATAAATTATTAGTTATAAAAATTCTAGATATAACTACAATACTTAATATAAATTTTATTTTATGCATTTTTTTTTAAAATTAAAGTTTTAAATTTTTATTCTCGTATATTATTTATTTATCGTATAGTTACGGAGGAATATCACTTTTGTAATTCATTTTTAATATTTTTTCATTAACTCATGTTAAAAAATTTTTTGTAAAAATATTTTTATTTTTTAAATTTAAACAGAATATTTTTCTCTTTTATCTGTTAGATTTTTACTTTTTATTTGATGTCTAATCAATATTTTAAAAATTATATATAAATTAAACAGACACTGTTTACAAAAGATAATGCTTATATTAATATATAGTGTACATTGTATTAAATTGCTATAAATAAATCTAAAGCAAGGCTTATAAATTTTACTGTAATGCTCCCTTTTGAAGCTTAACATTATGTTGAATAAATTTATCTTCGGTGCATAAAACTTATTAGCAAGAATATGAAACCGTTGCAAGCAAACTGTTTACAAAAATATCAATAATATACATAATTATGATTTCATTCTTAATGAATCTAAGAAATTGGGGGAAAAATTGTGCAAGCAAGTATATTTTCATATTTAAATGGCTCTAAAAATAATATTGGAAAAAGAACAATAATTAAAAATATTCAAGGTACTCATTAATTATTAAATCAATTATTCGTGAAAAACCATTTCTTTACAATTTTTTTACACTTGTTGAACCATCCTTTAACTAGAAATAGGATTTTAATTATTTATTTTGTTTATTATCTTTGATTGAAAAAATAGAAAAAATTGAAGAGAATAATTATTTTACTTCTTATTATTTTTATTACAAATTCATTTGCATCAAATAAATCAAACGAGCATTATTACAGTATTGCTCATCTGCTAAAAAAACTGATTCCAGAAAGAATTTTTGATGATGTGAATAATAAATATACTACTGTTGGTAATATTGCGATGACAATTACAAATTATGGTACGATTGGGAAAGGATATTGTGGGAGTCAGCCGTCATGTCAGTACCCGAAAAATTCTGGTATTGAGCATCTATGGCTTGGTGGTATTTGGATAGGTGGTATTAAAAATGGTGTACTGAGTGTTACAACTGGCGCTATTGATGTATCCAATCCACTTAAACAGGAAGGGTTTGAGTTTTTTAATGCACCAGGCTCGGGTATTCTTGAACGATCATCTCTTATTACTTCTCCTAATTATAGACCTGATGCTATTTCACATCAGGATTTTGTATGTGAATTTTTTGATACTATAACTACTGGGGTTCAATACCACACACCACTTGGTATAAAAGTGATTCTTGAATCTTATACATATGATTTAAATTTTGCAAACTTTTTCGTAATTCTGAATTATAAAATTGTCAATATTGGGTATAACGGGAACTATTCTAGCATAGATAGCATTTATGTCGGTTTGTGGAAAGATTTTGTTGTTAGGAATATTAATATAACCCCTGGTTGTAATGTTGGTACTTCCTTTTTCTCAAAAGGTGCAAATGGTTATAAGGATTCTCTCAGACTTGAATACACTTATGACCACAGTGGTGATGTTGGCTTTACAGATAGTTATGCATCTTGTAAGTTGCTTGGAGTTTCACCGAAACCACAAGGTGATACTGTAAAATCTTTTTGGACAATTTGGCAATTTAAAAATACAACTGACCCTTATTACTTTTCGCCCCAAACCGATGAAGCTCGTTATACAAAATTAAAAGGTTATTTGACTCTAAATCCACCAACAAGAATAGATACTACAAGAATAAACTATTTGCGTTTAAATCCAGGAAACAGAGTTACATTACTATCATACGGGCCATTTAAAAAACAAGACGGGACACCACTTTCTTTGAGATATCAACTTGATACTATTAACATTGTATTTGCAATAATAGCAGCGAAGAAATTCGGTACAGACCCACCAAGTTTTGATACTGAATTGCAAAAGAAGAATTTGTATAACAATGCTTCATGGGCACAAAGAGCTTATGATAATGGTTATAAACTGCCATCCCCCCCTGATATTCCCATTACTAGAGCTGTTATTGAAAGTAGGAAAGTTACTCTATGGTGGACAAATAATGCAGAAAATTCTGTTGACCCAATCTCTGGTAAAAAGGATTTTGAAGGATATAGAATATATAGAACAAATCCAGGGAATGATATTTTACTTAATCAAGATTTAATGAATCAATTAAAATTAATGGGTGACTTTGATAGTTGTTGCAATAATTATGGAAATAATACGGGATTCAAATTTATAAAACAAAATACTCCAAAAATGTTTGAAAATGACACAAATAAATACTGGTATAAATTTGAATTCCCAAATCAATTGAACGGTTTTCAATATGTTTATACCGTGACTGCTTATGATAAAGGAGACCCAACACAAACTCTTGAATCACTTGAGAGCAGTTTACTTGCAAATGCAAAAAGAATAATAGTAGGTACTCCACCACAAGATAACGATTGGGCAGAGGTTGGTGTATATCCTAATCCATACTATGGTAGTGCATATTGGGATGGATCTGGCTCAAGGTCTGAAGTGTTAAGGAAAATTTATTTTTATAATTTACCTTCCAAGTGTGAAATATCTATCTGGACTCTTGCAGGTGATCTGGTTGATAGGTTCATACATGATGCAGCAACTTATAATGGTACTGATATTGAATGGTTTAGAACATATGGTGATGGTACTCAGAAGTTTTCAGGTGGTGAGCATGCATGGGATTTAATTTCAAAAAATGACCAAGCAATTGCAACAGGCTTATATATATTTACAGTAAAAGATTTAAATACAGGAGTAATTAAGAAAGGAAAATTTTTAATAATAAAATAAAAAATCTTAAATATGAAAAAATTTAAACTCATTCCGCTTTTTTTAATTTTAGCAATCTTTATTTATGCAGCAATTCTACAGGTGCAAACCTGGCATCCAAGAACAATAATGGAAATTCAATTTAAAGAATATGATTCTCTTTTATATGGAAAAGATAAATCGAATTTGATTGGAGATAGTGTAGAAATTACTGGTCGCGTAGTTGCTCCACCCCAAGTTAACACTCCTTGGGGAATAAGAAGTTTATTAAGAGGAACTAACAGTTGGACTTGCTACATTCAAGATACAACTAATGCTCTATGGGGAGGAATAGTAGTCAGACAAGCAACAAGATACACAAATACTTTTATTCAAAATGTTGATACGGGAAATATTATAAAAATTAGAGGTAAAGTTCAGGAATTTTGGGCAACTAATCCAACAGGTACATCAGGTTGGCTTACTCAGATAGAATTGGATACAAATTCTGGGCCAATTACAATTATTTCACTTGGCGGCTCAAGACCTGCTCCTAAACTTGTGCAAATTTCATATTTTGCAATTGGTGACTACCCGAATAATGGAACAATTAATTATGTTGATGGTGAAAAATACGAAGGAATGTATGTTGAATTTAGGAATGTTGAAACTTCAACAGGTATAGGTAACAGGCAACCTTTCAGTATAGTAGATTCAGCAGGTAATAGGTTGTACATTAGAGATTTTTCAAATTTCTATTCTACTTCTCCGAGTCCATCATCAGATACTTTATATAAACTTTGGAATTGGTCAGTTCCAACTCCTGGAACACAGGTTAATTATATAAGAGGTGTAATTATTAATGCCAATAATGAAGGAGCATTTGGAAATCAACTACCTTATGTGCTTGTTCCAATTTATCCAAATGATATAAGTTTAGGGCAATCTGCACCGCAACTTTCAAATCCTTCGAAGCAACCAGGTGTTCCAACACCTTCGGATAGCGTAACTGTTAATGTGACAGTAACGAGTGTAACTCCGATTACAAATGTAAGTCTATTTTGGAGAATAAATGGTGGTGCATTTAGTCAGAAGAATTTTGTAAATACAGCAGGGAATATATATACAACCAAAATTCCACCATATCCATTGAATACACTTGTTGAGTATTTTATTAAAGCAACAAATCAAGCTGGTTTATCAAGACTATTACCTGCAGATACTTTAAGGTCGAAGTTATTTTATGTTGTTAAAGCAAGTGATTCTCTCTCAATACAAGAAGTGCAATTTTGCCCAAATAATGGTGGCAGATCTGGTTATGAAGGAGCTTTTGTTAGGGGAATTCAAGGTATAGTTACCGCTGATACAAACGACTTTGGATATTTTTATTTCGTAAGTCCAGGTGGGACACAGTCATCTCCACCCAAAGTATTTATTCAAAATGGAACTGGACCCAGAAGTGGTATATGGATCTCTGGTGCTACTGGTCATTTGGTTAGAGGGCAACTTGTCAGAGTTAGAGGAGTTGTTGAAGAGAACTATTCTGTAACAAGAATAAATGTATCGACAGAATCTGATGTTACTATACTTTCTAGTGGGAATCCATTACCACCACCTGAGATATTACCGACATCAGTTTTAGCTAATAGTAAAATAGACGGAGATACAACCATTGAGAAATGGGAAAGTGTATTCATTAGATTTAACAACCCTGTAACAATAAGTTGTATAAATGCAGGTATTGGACTAATATGTACAACAAATGAACCCTTACCAGATACGACATTTAGAAGAAACTATGGTGAAATACTTGTTTATGACAATTCATTGGTACCCGCAAGAATAGAATTGCAAGATGGAAATCATACATTTACTAATAATTGGGATGGTGATACAGTCGGAAAAACATTATTAACAAAAAATGATATAATATCATTTGTTCAAGGTGTTTTGTATTATTCATATAGTAACTATAAATTACTACCAAGAGTGAATTCTGATTTTGGTACTGTAACCCCAATTGGGATAAAAAATATTGGTATTACTGTTAATAGCTTTGAATTGAAGCAGAACTTCCCGAATCCATTTAATCCAACAACAAAAATAAGTTTCTCGATACCAGTTAATGCATCAGTAGTTCTTAAAATATATGATGTGCTTGGTAGGGAAGTAAAAACTCTTATTAATGAACAAATGAAATCAGGTAGTTATTTAATTGATTTCAATGCTGGTGATTTAGCAAGTGGAATATATTTCTATAAATTAAATGCAACAGGACAGGATGGTTCAATTTATTCAGATGTTAAGAAAATGGTATTGATTAAATAAAATTGTTTTTTGTCAAGAATATTTTTATAAAATTATGAAAATATATTTGAAAATATTTTTTGTGGTTTTCTTTTTTTGGTATTTTCTTTCTTGTGAAAATCCTGTAAAAGAGGATGTGCAATATTTACCACCAGAGACTCATCTTTCTGTTTTCTCGATGCCTGGTGATACCATAGCACCAGGAAGTACCGTAAAGAAAATTTACTGGTGGGGTGATAGCCCAAATGGATTTGTGGTAGGGTTCAGAATATCATTTGATTCGCTTAACTGGGGATACACTACAAGAACAGATAGTACTTTTGTTTTTGTAATTTCTGGTCAGGATAGCGCGTTTAGAATATGGGTAGCGGCAGTTGATAATAAAGGAGTTGTTGACCCTACACCAGCGACTAATCTATACCCAGTGGTGAATTCACCACCATCTATGGTATTTGACCAAGGTACTGATTTACCTGATACTATATTCCCAATAGCAACTCTTAAATGGACAGGAACAGATCCTGATGGTGATAATACAATAAAAAATTATTGGTGGTCTTTAAATGACACAAATAACTTTAGACCCATATCTGGTAATCTTAATATTATGACTCTAACAAAAGATAGTGGTTTAATAAGTGGGAATTATTGTGTTTATATGAAAGCAATGGATATTGCTGGTTCTTTCAGTTCTATTGTAAGAATGCCAAGAGACTCAAACAAATTTTTTTATGTGAAAAGTGTAACAGGTAGGGTTTTGCTTATTAAAGATATGCCACTTAATGAAATGAGTGCAGCAAATGCATATTTTGCAACTGCTCTGGATACAGTTAAATATGATGTGCTTGATATTAAATCTTATGGAGGAAAGTTAATTCCCAAAATTATCAATCCAATGTTTGTGGAGACTTTGAAATTATTTAAAGTTGTTATATGGAGTGCTAATCGTGGTGGTCAGGTGACTGCTAATGACCCGAATTTTGCTCTTGCTCAAAGTTCTTTGCCATTTTACCTTGCTGCAAATGGGAAGTTATTCTGGACGAGTGGTATTCCCGATAATTTTGCAGGGCAAGGAACTTTATTTAATTTTGCTCCTATCGATAGTATTAAATCTTCTTGCTATATACAATTTAATTTTCCAGGAGATACTTTGAAATCTGTCTATTCTGGATACCCTGATTTATATGCAAATTCTTTTATTGCTATTACAAGAGGAATTTACTATCAAAACACAGCTAAACTTGTTTATAAATTGTTATACAATCCAAATAGGCCTTACTGTCTTGATGATTCATTTATCGCAATTAAGGATGCTGATGTCAATCCTAAATTGTTCTTTATGGTGATGCCAATATATTATTTAAATAATAATCAAAATAATTCGAAAGTATTCTTTAAAAAACTATTTCAAGATTTTGGTTTACTACCACAATAAAAGTTAAATATGAAAAGAGTTATACTATTTTTGCTGCTATTTTCATCAATAGTGATTGCTCAAAACAAAGGTGGTGTACTTTATGGAATCGTTACGGACTCTAACAATCAACCACTTGAAGGTGTCTCAATAAAGATAAAAGGTTCATATGCAGGAGCAATTTCCGATTTGGATGGTAAATATAGAATAGAAGGAATTTCTCCAGGAATTTATACTGTTCAAGTTTCAAGTATTGGATTTCGCACTCTTGAGTATACCAATATAAAAATTGAAGAAGGTGGACAGAGAGAATTAAATATAATGTTAAGTGAGACTTCTTATACACTTGAACAGGAAATTGTCATAATCGGAGAAAGACCTTTAATGGATATCGAAGAAACTGCAAGCAAGCATATAATAAGCAGTGAAGATATACAAAAAAGTGTTGTAAAGGACATAAAAGATATTGTAACGCAACAAGCAGGTATTGTTCAAAGTGATAATGAAATTCATATTAGAGGTGGAAGAAATTATGAAAATTCTTATTTGCTTGATGGTGTTTCTGTACAGGATCCACTTTCAGGAACAAGTTTAGGTTTACAGGTATCAGCGAATTCTCTCGAAGAAGTTGAGATTATTACTGGTGGTTATAACGCGGAGTATGGGCAGGCAACTAGTGGTGTAGTAAGTGTAAGAACTAAAGAGGGAAAATACAATAAGTATAATTTTTATTTGTCATATCAAAAAGATAATTTTGGAATTGGGAAAAATTCGGGTTCAAGTTTTAATACAGATATCTTGGAAGTTAATTTAGGTGGTCCAGAACCAATTTCAAAATACTTATTCGATAAACTTGGTATTAAACCACTTGGTGAAATAACATTTTTCGGAAGTTTTTATATGGGTATTTCTGATGGATTTTATATTAACAAGACAGGATATAAAGCAAAGAGATTATATTCATCTACATATCACGGGACAAGATTTACCCCAAGACAGGATAATAACTGGTATTGGCTTGGAAAAGTTACATGGAAATTCACTCCACAAATGAAGTTAAGTTACACTTATTCACAATCTGTATCTATAAATCAGAATTCAAGTTCATTACAGACAAACCTTGAGTATGTAGAACCGTCACCTGGTTATCAATACGAGTTTCAGGAGATTTTAGATAATGCTAATACTTATACATCATTAACGAATGTAAACACTCTTACTTGGACTCATACACTTAGCAGTACAGCATTTTATGAGATTAAATTAAATCGTTTCTTCACAAACCTAAGAGTAGATGCAAATGGTAAAAATTGGGACCAATATAAAGAACCACTTGATATCATAAAACCACCATTTGTATACTATAAAATTGATTCTTTAAGGACAGGAATAATTCCAGGTGATGGCTTCTATGATGTTGGTAATCCATACACCTGGCATGATCACTATGTAGAAGAATATTCATTCAAATCGGATTTCACAAATAATTTCACACCAAAAAGTAAGTTAAAAGCAGGTATTGAGATGAATTTTCAGGAAATGCAACTTATTGATATTTATCAACCATGGATTAAACCAATGGGATTAAATAATGATGTTTATAAGGTTTACCCTGCTTTTGGAGCAGCATACATTCAACATAACTATCAAATAAAGGGAATGATTTTAAATTACGGAATTAGATTTGATTATTGGTTTCCAGGAAAATTTGTAGATGATGCAATTAATAATATAGAGCAAACAGCACTTCCACAAGAACTTCGACAGAAATATCTTGATGATACATATAACTTATTTGGCAGAAGATGGAAAGGTAGAATATCTCCAAGAATAGGAATATCACATCCAATTACAGATAATCAAACTTTATTCTTCTCTTATGGGCATTTTTCAAAACGGCCAAAACCACAGTTTATATATGCAAAATTAAACCCACAAAGTGCAAAATCTACCTTTCAAAAATTTGGGAATCCTACTTTAAATCCTGAAACAACTGTATCCTATGAACTTGGAATAAGAAATCAATTTACAAATGACGATGTTTTAACTATAACAGCTTATTATAAAAATATTTATGATTATGTTTCAACAAGAAGTATAGTAATTAATAGTGGTAGATATATTGGTAAAAATTATATCAGCTACTTTAATATGGATTATGCTCGTTCAAGGGGAATAGAGATAGAATATAAGAAACGAATTGGGAATTGGTTCAGTGGAAAATTCAATTTTACATATTCTGTAGCGACAGGAAAAAGTTCCACTTCTGACCAAGGTTTCCTTGTGATTACAAGAGGAGCACAGGAAATTGTTTCAGAAACATTTTTGAGTTGGGATAGGCCAGTTCAAATTAGTGCAAATCTGTTTTTTAGATTAGAAAAAGGAAAAGGTATTTTTGGCTTTGCAAAAAATATTTTAGACGATATAAATATTAAGACAAGAATATTTTTCCAATCAGGTAAAAGATATACGGAATATGTCCGAACGGGTACACTTGAAAATGGAAGACCTGAATTCACACCTGATTATAACAATATAAATGGAAAAGTCGGAGACAATTGGTTCTATGTTGATTTAAATATAGATAAATATATAGAAATTTTTTCATTTGACTGTATATTATCACTGACTGTGAAAAATTTATTTAACAATAAGAATTCTGCAATACTTAATCCCGTTACAGGTAGAGCATATGAGTACGGAGATCCGACACCAAACTTTTGGAATGATCCATTATTCCCAGATTTGCAGGCACCACTTGACCCATTCCCCTATAATCCTGCAAGGTATTTAGCTCCAAGACAAATATTATTTGGAATTTCTTTTAAAATATAATTTATGAAAAAAGTTTTACTCATATTATTAATTTTTGTTTCCTGTTCTTTTGGACAGTTGATTCCTAATCTTGGTGGACAAAAAACAGGAACATCATCTTTGCAATTTTTGAAAATTGGGCAGGGTGCAAGAGCTGCGGGCATGGGTGAGACTTTTGTTTCTATTGTTGATGATATATCTGCTCTTTATTATAATCCTGCTGGTCTTACATTATTCAAAGAAGATGGAATAATTGTAAATCATACGGAATGGTTTGTTGATACTAGAATGGAATTCTTTGGTGGAGTGTATCACTTTGGTGGTAACAATGCACTTGGAATTAGTATTACTGCTCTAACTACTCCTGATATGAAAGTAACTACTGAATTACAACCATTTGGTACAGGAGAATATTTTAGATATTCTGATATTGCTATTGGGTTAAGTTATGCAAGACAAATGACAGACCAGTTTTCTTTTGGTGCTACAGTTAAGTATGTTGAGGAGACTCTTGCAGATTTAAAAATGAGAACAGTTGTGGCAGACTTGGGTACATATTACAGAACAGGTTTAGGTACAACAAGATTTTCTGTTGTTATTTCTAATTTTGGAGCACAGGTTTCTCCAACTGGTTCTGTGCAATTAATTAGCGGTAAACAGGTAAATTCATTCCAAAAATTTCCACCACCCACACTTTTTAAAATTGGGTTTGCTTTTGAACCATTACTGACTGAAACTAATAGAATTACAACAAGTATTCAATTGAATAGCCCAAATGATAATGCTGAAAATTTCTCAATTGGAGGTGAATATTCTTATAAAGAAATGTTTTTCCTAAGAGGTGGTTATAAATTCAATGTTGACGCAGAAAACTTTTCCGCAGGTGTTGGTATTAGAGTTCCAGTATCTTTTGCTAAATTAAATTTTGACTACGCAATTTCTAATTATAGAATGCTCGGTTTAGCACATAGAATTTCACTTAATCTTTTATTACCTAAAAAGTAATGTTTATGAAAAAAAGTTTTATCAAACAAATTATTAACCTTTTTATAATTTTTCTAATTTCATTTTTAGGCTGTGATGAAAAACTTGACTTATCTCTTTTCCCAATATCTAATAATCAAACGATAAATATTAGTGATACTGTTTATGTTCAGCAATATCCCGTATGGACACAGTTTAATGCACCTGAGGATGTTCTTGTTGGATGGGAACCCTTAATTTATGTTGCGGATACAAAAAATAATAGAATTGTACAACTTGATTTAGCGGGTGGAGAGATTGGGTCATTAGATATTTCTGGTGTAAATGTAAATTATCCAAGAAGAATCGCACAGGACTATAATTTTGATTTACTTGTACTTTGTGATTCGGCAATTAGCTCTACTGATACTGTAACAGTTTTGTATAGGATAAAACTTGTTGAGGTAGGTGGCATTATTTCTAATGCAAGGAAAAAAAGGATTATGTCAAGTTTAGATGGAACTGTTCTTTCAAGTAATAAAAGAAAATTCACAGGTATTTCTGTATTTCCTGATAATTCATATATTATTACAAGAGTAGGTCCAGATAACACTGGTATTGATCCTGATAATGCTTTACTCAGGGTAAGAGGTAGAGATACAATACAGAATGTTTTTGTTTATACAGGATTTCAGACAACAGGTGGTGGTATATATTCAATAGAAAAAACTTCTTCTGTTAAAGTAGTAAGAAATAGTCAAACAGACTTTATAATAACAAGGAATACAAATGAATATGGCTTTAAAGTAGAGTGGTTTATTTACGATGATGCTAATGGTACTTATGAACCTAAATTTTTACCTGGTAGTGATATTGATTTAATTAAAAAGCAATTTGGAGCTCCAATGTCAGTTGCAATGGATAATTATATGAACATATATATAGTTGATGCTGCAAAAGATTCATTATATAAGTATTCTTCTAATGGTAAACTTCAAAATGGCTCTTTTGGTGGTAGAGGTGCAGGGGAGAATCAATTAAATTCCCCCAAGGGTGTAGCTTTCTTTAACAAGGTTTTATACATTGCAGATACAGGGAATAATCGAATTGTAAGATTTAAATTATCAACAGATATAAATTAAATGACTAAAGTAGTAAAAGGAACAAAATATAAAGAAAATCATTACTATACTTTACTCTTAGCAATTTCATTTGCAGCATTTTTGAGTGTTTTTACTTCGTTTAAAATTACTGGTGATGATGATGTATTCTGGCATTTAGCTACAGGTAGATATATCGTTGAGAATAAATATGTACCTTCTACAGATGTATTTGGTTATATGACTGAAAAAGATGAGTGGATGCCTTTTGAATGGGGATGGGATGTACTTACTTATTTGTTATATCAAGTCGCAGGTATTCCAGGACTTTCACTTCTTAGGACTTTTATGTTTCTTTTAATTTTTGCTTTGTATCTTTATCTACTTAGAAAGTTTGGAATAAGTTATGTAATTAGTTTTATTTATCTTTTCTTGTTGGCTTTTGCCATTATGGATAGGCTCACACCACGGCCTCATTTAATGTCTTATTTATTTTTCATTCTTTTAATAATAATAATTTGTGAATATAGATATTTTGATAGAGGAAATTATAAAAAATTGTTTTTTATTCCTCTGATTTTTCTGATTTGGGCGAATATGCATATGGGGATAATTGCTGGTTTGTTTCTTTTAGGAATTTATGTTTTTTCCGAATTGCTTAATTTCTTCTTCCCAAAAATTTCAAGAAACTCAGAAATTAAACCTTTAGAAAAGCGAGAATTAATATATTTGCTTGGCATTTCTATTCTTGCTATTCTAGTTATGTTTTTAAATCCAAATTTCTATCAAACTTATATATATGCTTATGAACATACAAAGATGAAATTGTTAGAAACTGTGAATGAATGGTTTTCACCGTTTCACCCGACTTATAGTGCAAGTTTACCAATTGTCTTATACAAGATTTTTTTGTTTACAGGTTTTTTTATTGTGATTTATTCATTTATTAAGAAAGACATTTTCCCTGCGTTGCTATATATTGGTTTTGCTTTTTATTCTATAAGAGCAATGCGATTTGTTGTTGACTTCGATTTAATTCTATTTGTTTTTATAGTAGTATCACATAATTATCTTTTTGAAAAAATTGGTAGTGTTAAATTTAGGAATTTAATTTATAGAGGACCGATCCCTAAAGTAATATTATCAGTGTTTTTTATATATTTGATAGTTCCAATATCAAACAATAAATTTTATCTTGAGTTCTTAAGGTATTACAGAGTTTCAGGAATTGGAATTAATGAAGAGTTTATTCCAGTTCAGATGTTTGACTTTATGAAAAAGAATAATGTCCCTCAAATTGGAGAAAGAATTTTTAATCACTTCGGTACGGGGGGTTTTTTTGTTTGGAATTTTCCTGATAAAAAAAATTTCATAGATAGTAGAAATCTTAATGATGAAATATTCGACAAGTACAGTCAAATAATCTCAATGAAACCAGGTTTTGAGAAGAAACTTAATGAGTACGGTATTGATTATGCTATATATCTTGCACCTGATTTAGTACGCCAACCGAATGAAATGCAAACAACAGTTATTTCTTACTTCTGTAGAACTCCAGAATGGAAATTAATTTTTTGGGATGATAAATCTTTCCTCTGGGTAAAAGATTTACCAAAGTTTGCTGACTTAATTTCAAAATATGAATATAAATATTTAACTCCATACAATTATATGTATAATAGAGAACAGATTGAAAAAGGTATTAGAGAAGATAAAGAAAAAGTACAGGAGGAGTACAATAGAAAAATTAACGAAGAACCAAATGGTGTGGTAATTAATTCAATTAAAGTAATTTATTATAATAAAATCTTTAATAAGTAAATAATGAAAAAATATTTAGTTGTACTTTATTGTTTTCTTATTGGTAATTTATACTCGCAAGTTGTTCCAATTGCATCTATTAGAATGAATGATGCTAATGGTGTCCCACTTCTATTAAATCAAACAAGAACGGTTACTGGAGTTGTCACTGCAAAGTTCGGTTATATGCAAAGTTTTCTACAGGATAATACTGCAGGTATCTGTGCTTATGATTCTAATTTTACTTCTTCCGTTCAAATTGGAGATAGTGTAATAGTTACTGGTGTGATTGTACACTTCAATGGTCTAACTGAATTTACACCTGTTACGAATTTCTCGATTGTAGGAACGGGAAAAACCGTAAATCCTGTTGTAATAAATTTGCAACAATTTACAAATCAACAATGGAATGGACTTGAACAATATGAAAGTGTATTGATCAGGTTTAATGGAGTTACAATAAATGCTTCTGGTAATTTTCAAGGAAATACTAATTATAGCGTCACAGATGCTACTGGTACTTATCCCAATACTCTTAGGATTAGCACTTATACAAATATAGTAGGTACTTTAATACCTCAAACACCTGTTGATATTATTGCAATAGGGAGTCAGTATAAAACATCACCACCGTATAATAGTGGTTATCAATTCTTACCACGTAGCACATCTGACTTTATATTACCAGGTCCAGGAATTAACTCTATACCCATTGAGACAAATATTACACAAACTTCAGTTACTATAAACTGGACAACAACTACTGCTGGTGATTCTAAAATAAAATATTTTGTTTCTGATTCCTTATATCAACCTGTGGTATATACTGATTCTGTGTATAATCCTGCAATGGTTACAAATCATTCTCTTACTTTGAATAATTTGAAGCCAGGTACTATTTATTATGCACATATTTCATCAACTAATTCGAATGGTACTAGCGTTTATGTTCCAAAATATTTTGCGACTTCTTCCCATAGTTCTTCTACAGGTAAAATGGAATTATATTTCAATTTTTCTGTTGATACTTCAATTGCATATCCCAACAATAAAGCGACAGGAAATGTGGATTTAAAAAATAGATTAATTCATAGGATAGATTCGGCTCAGTACTCAATAGATATTGCATTGTATTCTTTTGATAATATTACATTAATTCGAGATAAACTAATTAATGCTTTCGCAAGAGGTGTGAAAATAAGAATAGTATATGATTATAGAGATGGAGTTGTTCAACCACTTATGCAAGATTTAATAAATGCTGGTATCCCTGTGCAAATCAGACCCCAAAATTCGAGTGGTTATTTAATGCACAATAAGTTTTTTATATTTGATTCAAGGGATACTTCCTCTTACTCAGATGATTGGTTATGGTTCGGTTCTGCTAATATTACTAATCAGCAGTTTTACTCTGATTATCAAAATGTATTACTGATACAAGACGAAACTTTATGCAAAATATACACCAGAGAGTTTGAAGAAATGTGGGGTTCTCATAACAATGTAAATAATCCTGCACTAGCAAAGTTTGGACCACAAAAACTTGATAATACACCTCATATTTTAAATATTAATGGTAGAAGGTATGAATGTTATTTTTCTCCGAGTGATAATGTCTCTACCGTTATTGAGAATTTAATTTTAAATGAGACCCACAAATCAATAAATTTTTGTATTTTTGCTTTTACTAGATTCCAGATTGCCAATCGTATGAAAACAAAATATAATCCACCTAATGTTATGGTGAGAGGTGTATTTGACTATGAGAATAATTATAATAATAATCTTTATCTTGAGATGAAAGGTATAGGTGGAACCTATCCATGGAATCCTCCTGCGAGAGTTTATCTTGAACCATATTCAGGATTGTTACATCATAAGTATATAATATTAGACCCGGAGTTAGCATCCAGTTCACCGATTGTAATTACTGGTTCATACAATTTTACAAATAATGCAACTATAGGAAATGATGAAAATATTTTTGTTATTTATGATTCATTAATGGCAAATAAATACTTTCAGGAATTTTCTAAAAGAATTTCTGAGTCTGGTGGTTCTATTGGTGTTCAGAATATAAGTTCAAATGTTCCAGAGAAATTTCACCTTAACCAAAATTATCCAAATCCTTTTAACAGCAACACTATAATTGAATTTGATTTACCACAGTCAACTCTAGCAACTTTGAAAGTTTACGATATATCAGGAAGATTAGTAAAGCAATTATTCTCAGAGTTTTTAAATGCTGGTTCTTACAAAATAAATTTTAATGCAGAAAACATTTCCTCAGGGATATATTTATACACACTCGAAACAACCAGTACTCGTATTACTAAAAAAATGATAGTAATAAAGTAATTTTTTAGATATTTATTTACATATTTATTTTACTTTTTTTAAATTATCTTATAAAAAAAGTTTATTCTTATGGCAAATGTTCTCATTGTTGATGATGAAGCATCGACAATATTTACTCTAAAGAAAATACTTGAAAAGGGAAACCATTCAGTAACTGCTGTTTTTGATGCAAATAGTGCTATTGAAAGGGTAAAACAGTTTAAATATGATGTTCTCGTTACAGATTTCAGTATGCCCGATATGAATGGTATCGAATTAACAGAAAAAGTTCTCTCTTTAGAACCCGATATGATTGTGATTCTTGTTACTGCTTATGATTCAATTAAAAATGTAGTAGAAGCTATGAGAAAAGGTGCTTATGATTATATGACAAAACCGATAAATGCAGAAGAACTATTGTTATCCATTGCAAGAGGTTTGGAGAAAGTGAATTTGATGAACGAAAATTTGCTTTTAAGGCAAGAATTGGAGAAGAAAAAAGAAAGTATCGAGTATGATACATCAAGTGAACAAGTAAAAGCATTAGTGCAAGAAGCAAGAAAAATAGCAGAGACAGACTCATCTGTATTAATTACTGGAGCAAATGGTACAGGGAAAGAAGTTCTTGCTAAATTTATACATAAAAATAGTAAAAGGCATGATAAACAATTTGTCGTATTAAATTGTGCTGCGATTCCTTCATTACTTCTTGAATCTGAACTTTTTGGACATGTGAAAGGAGCTTTTACAGGAGCTGTTAAAGATCATAAAGGGTATTTTGAAATTGCAAATAATGGAACGATATTTCTTGATGAGATAGGTGAATTAGATCCATTGTTGCAAATTAAATTATTAAGAGTAATTCAGGAAAAAGAATTTTCACGAGTAGGGGATACAAAAATTTTAAAAACAGATGTAAGAATTATAGCAGCTACAAATAGAGATTTGAATCAAGCGATTAAAGAAGGAAAGTTTAGAGAAGATTTGTATTATAGATTAAATGTTTTTGAATTTCGCTTACCATCTCTTGTTGAAAGACCCGAAGATATATTATATTACTTTGAGAAATTTGTTAAGCAATTTGCAGAAATGCACCAAAAAGGTGATTTAAAAATTGATAATGATGTCAAAATAGCATTACAAAAATATTCCTGGCCTGGAAATATCCGAGAATTAAAAAATGTTGCTGAAAGAGTAACAGTATTAGCAGATAGGGGAGTAATTACAACTGATTTATTGCCTAATAGTATTTTAAATACAGCAGAAAATAATATAACTGATATTAATGATTATAATGAGTGTAAAAATAAAGTTATAAGGCAATTTGAAATTGATTTTATTACAAAACATTTGAAGATTCATAATGGAAATGTTGCTGCAACTGCTAAAGCCATAAATTTTCATCCTGTAAGTTTGAGGCAGAAGATAGCAAAATTAGGTATAAATCCGCATAAATTTAAAATTAACAATTAATAATTAACAATATCATTATGGGATATGACAAAGAAAATTTATTGAATTATGAAATCATTCAGAATTTGAAAGAATTAGATACTGAAGATAGTAATTTTCTATCTGAATTAATTAAAATATACCTTACTGAGTCAAAAAAATTGCTGGATAAGATTGAGAAAGGTATGGATTCAGGGGATAAAGATGCTATCGCTAATAATACACATACATTAAAGGGGTCTAGTTCAAATATAGGTGCTATGGAGCTTTCAAGGTTATGTGCTGAAATTGAAAAAAAGGCGAGAGCAGGTGATTTAGAAGGGGTAAAAATACTTTTACCAGAGATGAAAGAATGTTACGAACTTACCACAGAGAAAATAAAGGAATTACATTAATATAATTCAATGAATTTCAGAAAAAGAACACATAATTGCGGAGAACTTAACCCTACCGCTATTGGAAAAATTGTAACTCTTAATGGTTGGGTTGCAAGAATAAGAGATTTAGGAGGGCTGTATTTTATTGATTTAAGGGATAGATATGGTATCACTCAACTTAAAATTTCTCCTGATAAAAAAGAAATATACGAAATTGCACTAAAGCTTAGAAATGAATTTGTGATTTCTGCAACAGGAAAAGTTATTAGAAGAGAGAGTATAAATCCAAATATTCCGACAGGGGAAATTGAGATAGATGTTGATGAACTACAGGTGTTAAATGAATCAGAAGTATTACCTTTTAATATAGAAGAAGATGTAAAAGCATCTGAGGAGTTGAGATTAAAATATAGATATCTCGATCTTCGAAGAAGAGTGATGACAAAAAATTTGACTATTCGAAGTGAAGTATACTACATTGTTCACGATTATTTTAAAAGGTACAATTTCATTGAAGTAGAAACACCTATTTTGATGAAATCAACTCCCGAAGGAGCACGCGATTATCTAGTCCCATCGAGAATACATCATGGAAAATTCTATGCACTACCACAATCACCGCAAACTTATAAGCAGATATTAATGGTTGCAGGATTAGATAGATATGTTCAGATATGCAAATGCTTTAGAGATGAAGATTTAAGAGCTGATAGGCAACCAGAATTTACTCAGATTGATGTAGAAATGAGTTTTATTACTCAAGAAGACATATTTACTATTTCTGAAGGGCTATTTAAAGAAATTTGGAAAAAGATTCTGAATATTGATATAAAAATTCCATTTAGAAGATTTACTTATGATGAAGTAATAAATTTGTACGGCTCTGATAAACCAGACTTAAGAATTAGAAATGATTTAACTATAAAAGAATTAACAGAGATTTTTGGAAAAAGTAATTTTAATATTTTCAAAAATGCAATAGAAAGTGGTGAATTAATTGCAGGTATTAGATTAAAAAATTCACCTGAAAAGAAAATAGAAATTACAAGAAGAGTTATTGATGGATATACAGAATTTGTCAAGAAAGTTGGATTTGGTGGTTTAATCTATTTAAAAATTGATGAAACTGGAAAAATTAGTTCTCCAATCCTGAAATATTTGAGTGAAGAAGAAATAAATTCTCTTTTGAAAAAATTTGCAATAGAAAATGGCGATATTATTTTCATACTAACAGGAGATCGGAATAAAGTTTTAACTACGCTTGGTTTGTTGAGAAATAAGATTGCTGAAGATTTCAAGTTGATTGATGAATCAGGATTCGAATTTATTTGGATTACGGATTTTCCACTTTTAAAATATAATGAAGAAGAAAATAAGTTTGAAGGTGAACATCATCCTTTTACTAGTCCAAGAGCTGATCATATACATTTACTTGATTCAAGAGACAGAAAAACTCTAGAGAGTATAAGAGCAGTTTGTTATGACCTTGTATTAAATGGAAATGAAATTGGTAGTGGAAGTATTAGAATACATAAGCCAGATGTGCAGAAGAAGATTTTTGAAATCATCGGATTATCACATGAAGAAGCAGAAAAAAAATTTGGCTTTCTTACAGAAGCATTTAAATATGGCGCACCACCTCATGGCGGAATTGCTTTTGGATACGATAGAATAATTGCAATATTATGCGGATTAAAATCAATAAAAGATGTAATTGCATTTCCCAAAACAGTTAGTGCAACCTCTCTTATGGATGACTGCCCAAGTTATGTTGATGATAAGCAACTAAAAGAACTTGGGATTAAAATAGAAAAGAAAAAATAATTTTATACTTTATTTTTTATATTATTCTACCTCTCTAAAAAGTCCAAATATTATTTAATAAAAATTTAGTTGCGTGTTATAAATTTTAGATTAATAATAAATTTGAAATTCATATAACAAATATTATAAATAAAACGGACTTTAGACTGAATTTATAAATTATTAAATTTGTAAATAATTAAAAAAATAAGTATGCTTAAATATAAGGTAAAGGATTTAAGTTTAGCAGAGCAAGGTAGAAAAAAGATTGATTGGGCAGAATCTCGTATGCCTGTCCTTGCTACTTTAAGAGCAAAATACAAAAAGACAAAACCCTTTAAGGGTTACAAAATTGCAGGATGTTTACATGTAACAAAAGAAACTGCTGTTCTTGTAAGAACTTTTGTTGATGCTGGTGCAGAAGTATCCTGGAGTGGCTGCAATCCACTTTCAACACAGGATGATGTTGCAGCAGCTCTTGCAGCGGAAGGTGTATCTATTTTTGCTTGGAATGGAATGAGTACAAAGGAATTTTATTGGTGTATTGAAAGAACTCTTGATTTTAAACCTAATTTAACACTTGATGATGGAGCAGATTTAATTTTCACTGTACACCGAAAATTCACAAATTTAATTCCTAATATAATAGGAGGAACAGAAGAAACAACAACAGGAGTTCATAGATTAAGAAAAATGGCAGAGGATGGGGCTTTAAAGTATCCTGTTTTTGCTGTAAATGATTCAATTACTAAGTGGGATTTTGATAATGTTTATGGTACAGGACAATCAACAATTGATGGTATTTTAAGAGCAACTTCTGTGATGATACCTGGCAAGAATTTTGTGGTAGCTGGATATGGTCATTGTGGGAGTGGTGTTGCTAATAAAGCAAAAGGGCTTGGAGCAAACACTTTCATTACGGAAGTAAAGCCTACTGCAGCTCTTAAAGCAACTCTCGATGGACATAGTGTTATGAAAATGGATGAAGCAGCCAAGATAGGAGATATTTTTGTTACAGCAACTGGGGTTAAAGATGTGATTGTAGGCAGGCATTTTAAAATGATGAAAGATGGAGCAATTGTGTGTAATACAGGTCATTACGACTGTGAAATTAATATTAATGATCTGGAGAGGCTTGCAAAGAGAAAAAGACTACTCCGTCCCAATTGTGAAGAATATACTCTGAAAAATGGTAAAAGAATTTTCTTACTTGCTCGTGGAAGATTAGTTAATTTATCAGCAGCAGAAGGACATCCTTCTGAAGTTATGGATATGAGCTTTTCAAATCAGTTTAGTGCTCAATTAAGATTGGTCGAATATCATAAAAAAGGAAAAAAACTCCCAATAGATGTTTATACATTACCTGAAGAATTAGACCAATATATTGCAGGTTTGAAGCTGAAAACGATGAATATTAAAATTGATAAATTAACTCCAGAACAGATTAGATATATAAACGATTATTCTGAAGGGACATAGAATATTTTATAAAAGATAATTAGAAGATAAATATTTAAAAACCTTTCAAAGAATAAGTCAATACAAAATATATCGTATTATTTTTTCGTTTTACTATTTATTTTTTGATATTTTTTAATAATATTCTCACCTAAATAGAAGCTAGCGTAGCTCAGTTGGTAGAGCAGTTGATTCGTAATCAAAAGGGCAGGGGTTCAAATCCCCACGCTAGCTCATATTGAATTTTAAAAAGATTTTATTAAAATGAAAAACCCTCATATAAATGAGGGTTTTTTTATAATAAATTATTGAAATACTATTTTATTTAATTCTTTTAAATTCTACTCTGCGGTTCTTATACATATTTTCTTCTGAAGTATTGGGAACAATTGGCATATCAGGACCATAACCAACAGCGGTTAAACGACTCTCATCTATTCCATGCTCAACCAACCAATTCTTAACTGCTTCTGCACGCTCTTGTGATAGTCTCATATTTTTTTCTCTAGAGCCTCTTGAATCTGTATGACCACTGATTTCATATTTTTCCTCGGGATGTTTTTTCATATATTCAAGAGTTTTTTGAAGAATGGTTTCTGACTCTGGAGTAATTCTTGAACTATTTGTTTCAAAGTTTACACCTTCAAGCACTACGACTTCTCCTACTTTTATTTCTTCTTTTACAACATCATCAGATGGGTCTAATGGGTTTGTTCCCCTTCTTACTTCTATACCATCATTTATAGTACCAGCATCGGTATCTGCTTTTAATGGTTTTGTTTTATATTTTTTTACTTCTTCATAATCATTCAATTCATCTTCATCTGAATCGGGTTTTAATGGATTTGTTTTGTGAACATTAACCTCTTCACCATCATACAGACCGTCTCCGTCAGTATCTGGTCTGATTGGGTCAGTTTTGGTGGTTTTTACTTCTTCGAAATCTGTCAAACCATCATTATCAGTATCTTTCATTAATGGGTCTGTGTAATATTTATTAACTTCCTCTCCATCTTTAAGTCCGTCACCATCTGTATCAGGATTGGTTGGATTTGTTTTATGTTTCATAACCTCTAGATAATCGTTTAAACCGTCATCATCAGTATCAGGTAACAAAGGATTTGTCTTGTATGTATTTACTTCCTGACCATCTTTCAATCCATCACCATCAGTATCAGGATTAAATGGATCAGTTCCTATCTCCTCTTCAAATGAAGTTAACAAACCGTCCTTATCATCATCAGCATCTCTTTCACCACAAAATGTAAATCCAATTCCCCCGTGAAAGTTTCCATCATTAAAATTAGCCCAATTATTATTGTTAACATAATCAGATGTATAATAACTCCATCCTAATTGTATGTCTAAAAGTACATTTTTAGCGAGTTTTATCTCAATACCTGCTCCAACAACGGGGGTAATAGCAGCCCAACCGTTAACCTTTTTCTTTTCTTTTTGTACATACATTACATTTTCACCTTCTCCTACATAAGAATTTTCACCTTCTAATACAACATATCGAATAACCCCACCTCCTGCATAGAAGTAAGGATTAACAGATTTTAAATATGACCAGGGGTTAAACCTTAATCGTAAATCCACCGGAATAATTTCACTCTCTACTAATCCAGCACCTGGATAGTGAGTAAGTTCATCTGTCATTCTCATTCTACCATAACCACCTCCAATTTCTAAACTAAGCATTTTATGAAGTTCAATGTTAAAAAATCCTCTCCCTAAAAATGAGAATTCGTCAGATGTTAATTCAGTAGTAGGATACAAATAATTAAAATTAATCCCACCTTTGAATTTATACCCATAAAATTGTGAGAATGAAACAAGTGGAAATAGAAAAAAAGCTAAAATAAAAATTAATTTCCTCATACCGAATAATTTTATGTTTATAAAATATATTTCAATATACAAATTTTTATGTCAAAAAAAACAGATATTAAATAATATTTATAAAATTTAATATTACCACAGATTTGAAAAATATTTATATACTTTAATAAAAATTAGAAAAAAATAAAAAAGCTTTCACAGTTAATGCGAAAGCTTCGTATTGTAATTTAATTTTATGGTTTTTCTATTTAAATATTTTCTGGTTTATTTCTTTTTCAGACAGTTCTTTTGTGCAGAAGAACCAGTCATAGCATTTAATATTTTCTTTTCCTTCCATTCTTTCTTTAGCAACCCCACATGACCCAGCAGGGGGAACAATTACATCATCACCAGGCCGCCAGTCTGCAGGAGTTGCAACTGAAAAAGCATCTGCCGTTTGTAGTGCAATTAGCACGCGATAAAGTTCATCAAAGTTTCTTCCTAAACTGAGCGGATAGTAAATTATAGTTCTAATTGTTCCTTTTGGGTCAATAAAAAATACAGCTCTAACTGCTTTTGTTGAGCTTTCACCTGGTTGAATCATACCATATTTTTTTGCTACAGTCATAGTGATATCTTCAATCAATGGAAATTTTACTTCTACATCTTTCATACCTTTAAATTCTATCTTTTCTTTAATAGTTCTAAGCCATGCAATGTGACTATACAAACTATCAACCGAAAGTCCAACAAGTTTACAATTTGCTTTTGCAAATTTTTCTTCCATAGTAGCGAAAGTCATAAATTCTGTTGTGCATACAGGTGTAAAGTCAGCAGGGTGGCTAAATAAAATTACCCAACTACCTTTATAATCATTGGGAAAATGAATTGTACCCTGTGTAGTTTCAGCAGTAAATTCTGGTGCAGGGTCACCGATTCTTGGCATTGAAATTACATTATTTTCTTCCATAGTAAAATAATTTTAGTTTATAAAAAAATCATTGATTTTGCTGTGATGGTAGTGGTTGAGTTGAGATTGTTTTACTGTTTTCAATTGATTGTAAAGCAAGGTAATTATCACCGAATTTCTGAAGGTTTTCAGTTTCAGTGTCAAACTGGTCAAAATGTCTTTCCTCATCCTCCACAAGAGTTTCAAAAATCTTTTTTGAAGCTGAATCTGCATTTTGTGCGCATTCGTTTGCCCATAAATTGTAGTTCTTTGCACTTTCAGTTTCCATTTCTGCTGCAAGTTTTAACATTTCTTTAGGGTCATGAATTTTTTTGACTGTCCCTGATGGAATCATTTCCACTTCTCCTTTCAAAAAAAGAATTCTTTCCGCTAACCTTTCCGTATGCAACATTTCTTCTATCGCGATTCTCTTAAATAAATTTGCTAATAAAAGATATCCCATATCGCTACAATGGAAATGGAAATACATATATTGATGAACTGCTGTGAGTTCATCTGCTACTGCTTTGTTAAGCAATTCGATACTTCTTTCTCTCATTTTTAATTTGTTTTAGTTTATGATAAAATTATTTTAATTTTTGTTTTCCAGTTATATGAACTTTTATGCTTTCTATATTTAATTTTGGAATTTTTTTCTTTTTAAAATAATTATTCAAAATTGAATCTAGATTATTATCGTAATAATCTAAAAGTAAATCCTTATCAGAAAAATAAATATGATGATGATTTTTTGTGTGAAACTCATAACGCATAACATCATTATATGTTTCAACTTTCTGAATAATTTTATTCTTGACCAGAGTGTCAAGCACTTTATAAATAGTTCCGATACCTATATTAGGATTAAACTTTTTAACGTAAGTTATAATATTTTCAGCGGTAGGATGGTTTTTCGAGTTGATAATTGCTTTCAGGACTAATAGTCTTTGTGGTGTAACTTTTAAGGATTTACTCTTAAGAATGTTGGCTATATTTTTATTATCTATTAACAAAAGAGAATTATTATTACTTAATAATAAATATAAATAAAATATTGTTCATTATCAATGTATTCAACACTTTATATTTCATATTATTATTTATGATCTATAATATTAAATATAATCAAATAATGATATGAACTAAAATATTATCAAAATATGGTTTAAAAATCTTTTTTATAATAAATTAAAAAATATTTGGTGCAAAAGTAATAATAATTATTTATATTATTCTACAAAGTTTATATTAATTTTCATAAAAGTGAATATAATATTAAATTATAGTTTAATTAATCATTGAAATAATGCATTATCATTTCTATATTTAACGAAATGAGAAGTTGTTATGTTAAATAAACAAGAAAAAATATTTAAAGCATTATCAGATAAAAACAGAATAAGAATACTTAAAATATTACAAATTAAACCACTTTGTGTTTGTGAAATTAAAGAACTTCTTAAACTTGCTGTTTCAACAGTATCTAAACATTTAAGTATTCTAAAAGATTGTGGCTTGATTATTGATGATAAAGTTGGAAAATGGGTTAATTATAAATTGAATATAAATTCTAATGATACTCAAGTATTAAGTGCACTTCTGTTTGTCCAACTTTTACTTGAAAATGATGAAATAATTCTTGAAGATAGAAAAAAAGTTAAGGAAATTGACAGAAGTGTTATTTGTTCAAAATAAATAATTGAAAGATATGGATAAAATAAAAATATTATTTGTTTGTGTTCATAATAGTGCAAGAAGCCAAATGGCAGAAGCATTTGTAAATTATTTTTATAATGATAAATTTGTGGCTGAAAGTGCTGGTTTAGAACCTGGAACTCTTAATCCTTTAGTTGTTAAATCTATGTCAGAGATTGGTATAGATATATCAAAAAATCAAGTTAAGGATGTATTTGAAAAATACAAGTCGGGAGCATATTTTGATTATGTAATTACTGTTTGCGATGAAGCGAATGCAGAGAAATGTCCTATTTTTCCATCTGCACTTAAAACAATACATTGGTCTTTTGAAGACCCATCAAAACTTACGGGCACAGAAGATGAAAAATTAAAAAAGATTGCAAAAATTAGAGATGAAATTAAATCTAAAATAGAAGATTTTATTAAATCATTAAATAAAACACAAAATGGTAAAAGTTAGAATTCTTGGAACAGGTTGCCCAAAATGTAATGAACTTGAAAGAATGTGTTTTAATATTGCAGCAGAATATAATATTGATGCGGATATACAGAAAATTTCTAATCTAGATGAAATATTGTCTTATGGTGTATTCCACACACCAGCATTAGTAATAAATGATGAAGTTAAAATAAGTGGAAAATTACCCACCAAAATGACACTTCTTCACTGGATGAGAGATACAAAATAGCACAATATGAAAAAAATATCAAAACAATTATCATTCATAGATAGATTTTTAACATTGTGGATTTTTCTTACAATGTTTATTGCAATATTGATGGGTTATCTATTCCCTGGAATTACTCTGTTTTGGAATAGATTTCAATCAGGTACTACGAATATACCAATAGCAATTGGATTAATTTTAATGATGTATCCACCACTTGCAAAAGTAAGATACGAAGATTTAGGTGATGTATTTAAAAATATTAAAATTCTATCACTTTCCTTAGTTCAAAATTGGATTATAGGACCTCTTTTAATGTTTTTTCTTGCTGTAATATTTCTTTCTGATTATCCTAATTATATGACAGGATTAATAATTATAGGATTGGCAAGGTGTATTGCAATGGTAATTGTATGGAATGAACTTGCAAAAGGAGATACGGAATATGCTGCTGGGTTAGTTGCATTTAATTCGGTGTTTCAGGTTTTGTTTTTTTCTATATACGCTTACTTGTTTGTTACTGTTTTGCCAACAGTAATTGGATTAAAAGGTTATACTGTTAATATAACTATTTTGCAAATTGCTGAAAGTGTATTTATATACCTTGGTATACCTTTCATTGCTGGTATATTAACGAGATTCACTCTCTTAAAAATAAAAAGTAAAGAATGGTACGATAAAAAATTCATACCAAAAATAAGTCCAATTACACTTATTGCACTTCTTTTTACAATTTTTGTTATGTTCTCTTTGAAAGGGGAGTATATTATTAAGATTCCTCTCGATGTAATTAGAATTTCTATTCCTCTTGTTTTATATTTTGTTATAATGTTTTTCGTATCGTTCTATCTTGGTAAAAAAATAGGAGCTGATTATTCTAAAACAGCTACCTTATCATTTACAGCAGCAAGTAATAATTTTGAACTTGCAATTGCCGTTACAGTAGCAGTTTTTGGAATTAACTCTGGGGAAGCATTCGCTGCTGTTATAGGCCCACTTGTAGAGGTACCTGTTCTTATATCACTTGTAAATGTTGCTATATGGTTTCAAAAAAAGTTTTTCAATATAAAAGATGATGAATATTTGAAATCACCCGATTTATGTCCTTAGTATGTTCTTAAATTATAGATAATCAGCTAACTCTATAAGTTACAGCGTTAATATTCATTCCTGCACCAACAGATGCAAAAACTATATTATCCCCATAAGAAATTTTATGTGGAGGTAGTTTATTTTTAAGAATCATATCAAGCAATATTGGAATAGTTGCAACGGAACTATTACCTAATTTTTCAATAATCATAGGCATAATATCTTCTGGTATTTTTTCAACACCAAATAAATTAAACAGTCTTTGTAATATTGCTTCGTCCATTTTTCCATTTGCCTGATGCAAAAGCACTTTGCTAACTTTATCAATTGTGAGTTTTGCCTTTTCAATACATTGTTTTACAAGTAGTGGAACATTATTTAGAGCATATTCATAAAGTTTTCTTCCATTCATTTTTAAATAGAGCCCAAGATTTTTTTTCTCGGGGTTATAAGAATTGTCCATCCATAAATATTTTGCTTCTTTTAAAGTATCAGATCTCGTTGCATGGGAGATAATTCCAATTGGTTCTTCGCTTTCTTTTGCTTCTAAAATAACTGCACCAGCACCATCAGAATAAATCATACTATCTCTATCATGTGGATCGGAAACCCTTGATAAAGTTTCAGCTCCTACAACAAGAATTAGTTTCGCTTCTCCAGATTTAATGAAATAATTAGCTTGTATAACACCCTGAAGCCATCCAGGACATCCGAAAATAATATCATAAGCAACTGTATAAGGATTCTTTATACCAAGTTTGTATTTCACTCTTGCTGCAAGTGATGGGACTATGTCTGAGTAGGTATTATTTGATTTGACATCGCCAAAATTATGGGCTACAATTATATAGTCAAGTTGTTCTGGGTCTATTTTACCAGATTCTATTGCATCTTTAGCCGAAATATATGCTATATCTGATGTTACGAGTTCATTGGTTATATATCTTCGTTCAGAAATGCTTGTAATTTTTATAAACTTGTCTATTAATTCTTCATTCGTCACCTCGATTACATTTCCATTTGCATCATAGAATACATTATTTAGGAAATCAGAATTTTTGACGATCTTCGTCGGTATATAACAACCTGTAGCTTTTATTACTGAATAGTAGTTTGGCATGTATGTTTTTAAATATTTTTATAATAAGATATTAAAAAAATTATTATTTTTATAGGTACATTAATAGAATAAAAAAGATTTTACAATTAAATAAAGTTACTTTATTATTATTCCTATTCTGTCCCACCTAATTGAAGCTATTAATCTAAAAATATCAGAAAAAGGAATATCCGCATTCCATGACCAATAAATCATAAATGCTTGTCCGACTATGTTTTCAACGGGCATAAATCCCCAAAATCTGCTGTCAGAGGATCTATCTCTATTGTCTCCCATCATAAATAAGTAATCCCTTTTTACTTTATACTCTCCATTTGGAAGCTCAACCCCATCCACAAACACTTTGTTATTTCTAAGTTCTATCCTTGAACCCTCTTTCATAACAAACATTCGCCAAGTTTGGTAATTAAGTGAATCAATAACAATTATATCTCCAGCTTTTGGAATACGTATTGGACCATAGTTATCCTCATTCCATCCTGTTCCAAGTGGTTTATAATCTACTTTTTCAATCGAACTACCAATCACATTTGTTAAAATTTTGTATTCTTCTTTTATTAGTGATAATCTCTCCCTTGGAACTATCAATTTGCTATTGTCTTTTAATTGTATTAGTGCATAGTAAGAGTCTGGTCTAACTTCTCTTGCATCACTTGTCCATAGCAGTAAATCTGCATATCCATAATTTGGAATATTGTATTTGATATATTGTTGTGGAAAAATTGCTATATTTGGAGTGTTTGCAGGTATTTTATTTTCGAATCTTGCACCTGGTGGATTTTCAAGGATTTTTCCGTTATTATAAAGTACTTCGTTAACAATCTTAATTGAATCTCCTGGAGTACCAACACATCTTTTAATATAATTTAATACCTCTTTTGATTGTAACTCATATTGTTCGCCAGGGAAATCAAAAACGATAATATCTCCAACTTTGGGCTTCTTTAAACCAGGGAGAGTAACATAAGGTATTCTAATATCGGTAAAAGGAATATTTCTTGGGGTTGTCGCACCATAAGTAAATTTTGTTACTAAAAGAAAATCACCGACCAACAGAGTATTAATCATAGAACCAGTTGGTATTCTGAACGCTTCAAAAAGAAATATTTTAATAAGGAATGCTGCAACCGCTGCATATACTAATGCGTTAAAAAATTCCCTAATTTTTGATTTTTTCTTCTTTTCAGTTTTTGAGTTTTTATTTTTTGTATTATCCAAGACTAACTAATTTAATTATTTTTCAATGGAAAGGGCAGCTAAAAACGCTTCCTGGGGTATCTCAACTGACCCTACTTGTTTCATTCTTTTTTTTCCTTCTTTTTGTTTTTCAAGCAGTTTTCTTTTTCTTGTAACATCACCACCATAGCACTTAGCAAGGACATTTTTCCTTAATGGACTGATAGTTTCTCTAGCAATAACTTTTGACCCTATTGCAGCTTGTATTACAACTTCAAACATCTGACGGGGAATTAGTTTGCGTAATTTATTACATAATTTTTTCCCCCAATTATAAGCAAAATCTCTATGAATTATTGTTGATAATGCATCAACAGGCTCTCCATTTAAAAGTATGTCAAGTTTTACAAGGTCGGATTGCCGATATTCTTTAAACTCGTAATCAAATGATGCATATCCTTTAGAACCTGATTTCAATTTATCATAAAAATCGAAAATTATTTCTGAAAGGGGAAATTCAAATAAGATTTCTACTCTTTTAGAATCAATGTAATTTGTTGTCTTATATATTCCACGTCTGTCTGTCGAAAGCTTCATAATATTACCTATAAACTCTGTTGGTGTAATAATGTTAGCAGATACAAAAGGTTCTTCTATAAAGTCAATTTCTCCAGGGTCAGGCATCAGTGCTGGATTATCAACAAGAATTATCTCACCGTTTCTTTTATGGACTTTGTATTCTACATTTGGTACAGTAGTAACTATATTTAATCCATATTCTCTTTCCAATCTTTCTTGAACAATTTCAAGGTGTAGTAATCCTAAAAAACCACATCTAAACCCAAAACCAAGAGCAACTGAAGTTTCAGGTTCGTAATGAAGTGCAGCATCATTGAGTTTCAATTTACCAAGAGAATCTCTTAAAAGTTCGAATTCATTACTTTGTGATGGATAAATCCCACTAAAGACCATTGGTTTGATTTCTTTGTACCCTTTAAGAGGTTCATCTATTGGTTGAGTGACATTAAATACAGTATCACCCACTTTTGAGTCATTGACATCTTTAATATTTGCAATTAAATAGCCAACATTTCCTGATTGTAGTTCTTTCGTTCGAACTCGTTCCATTTTCAAAATACCAACTTCTTCAGCTTCGAATGTTTTTCCTGTTGAATAAAAAGCTATTTTATCACCTTCGCGTAAGCATCCATCAAATATCCTTAAATAAACAACAACTCCTCTATATGTGTCGAAAACAGAATCAAAAATTAATGCTTTTAATGGTTTATCATTATATATTTTTGGAGGAGGAATTTTTTCAATAATTGCATTAAGAACCTCTTCAATACCAATACCTTCTTTAGCACTTACGCAAATTATATCATCTCTTGAGCCACCTATTAATTCTATAATCTGATCTTTTGTCTCTTCTACCATAGCACTTTTTACATCTATCTTATTAACAACGGGTATAATTTCCAGTCCATTTTCAATTGCTAAAAATAAATTGCTTATTGTTTGAGCTTGAATCCCTTGAGTTGCATCAACAACAAGAATGGCACCCTCGCAAGCAGCCAGAGAGCGAGAAACCTCATAAGTGAAATCAACATGGCCAGGAGTATCTATCAAATTTAGAATATACTTTTTTGAATCTGGGGTTATATAGTTCATCTGAATTGCATGTAACTTTATTGTTATACCCCTTTCTTGCTCAAGTTCCATATCATCTAATATCTGCTTGACAACGGTACGTTTATCAATAGTATTAGTTATTTCTAATAACCTATCAGCCAAAGTAGATTTACCATGGTCAATATGAGCAATAATACAAAAATTTCTAATATTTGATGACTCTTCAACCAAAATAATAACTAATTATAAAAATTTATAAAAAAGTGGTATCTAAAAGAATTAGATTCCACTTTTTTATACTAAATAAAAAACTTAAAGTAAAAATCTACTATTTCTGTTTTTCCTGTTTGCGTTGATTTCGAATCTGTTGAATATCTTTTCTGATTTCATTTGCGAGTTTACGCAAGTTATTTAATTCTTTTCTCAATCTTGCGCCAGCTGAGTTCACATTCTTTACATAGAACTTCTCAATATCTGTCTTCATACCATCGAGCATTTGTTGTAATTTTTCAAATTTTTCCATTTTAACTCCTTTTATTTATTTAAATTAGTATTAATATAACATATTAACAATGCAATAACATTAAAACTCTATTTTACATAAGGAATTGAAAGAACAATATGATATGCCCAAAACAGAAAAGCTAAACCAAATGTAATAATTATCGATATAATTGTTATTTTAGCCCATTTTTTCAAATTATAGTCCCTGAAAATACCCCAAACACCATTTAAACCATGGTATAGGGCAAAAGTTACAAAAACTATATCTATTAACCTATACCATGGATATTGCATCCTTGCGAAAACAGCTTCATAAGTTTTTCCATTATCGGGATGGAAATGCATTAAGATATAATGCCCAATTGCAAAAGCAACAAGGATAATTCCCGTTATTCTTTGATAAACCCAGCTTTTGGCTCCTGTATTTTTTGAAGATCTATATTTAAACATAGCTAATAATTTGCTTATTTAATTATATTACGTATGATATCATAAGTGCTCCCATAACAATAAACATAATAACCCCTATAATTACAGTGTAATAGAAAAGTTGTTTATGATATCTTGCACCTTCAGCCCAATCTATTAATATAATTCTAATACCATTAAGAGCATGGAAAAGTACAAATGCAAACAGGAACCATTCTATAAAAGTAAATAATGTTCCTGAATACATAGCCATTTTTTTCTCAAATGCAGCTTTTCCCTCTGTTAATGGACTTATTGACCAGATGTGCAAAAATAAATACAAAATTAAAACAATACCACTAATTCTGTGAAATATCCATGCATAACTACCTTCATCTTTATAATAATTGATATTCTCTCGAATCCAATCTTTTTGTTCGTAAGGTTTAATTTTCTTGCTATCTATTTCTTGCATAAGAAATTTATTTTAATCAAATTATATAAATAAAAAATTATTTACAATTTAAATTGAATTTCAAATATTTGCAGTTTTAGGTTTAATAAATATTGATGCCATTACAGATATTGTTAGAATTATTACAAGAACTCCAAGTGAAATTAAAGTTGGAATTTTGTATATTTCCGAGATTAACATTTTAATACCTATATAAACAAGTATTACTGACAATCCATATTTCAGGTATCTGAATTTATCAATGAATTTATCAACCGCAAAGTATAAAGCTCTTAAACCAAGTATAGCGAATATATTTGATGTAAAAACTATAAAAGGATCATGAGTAATTGCAAGAATTGCAGGTATAGAGTCAAATGCAAAAACAATGTCAGTTGTTTCAATTACTACGAGGACAATCAATAGGGGAGTAGCATATAATTTTCCTTTTGATTTGATAAAGAATGCATTTTTTACATATCTCGGTGTAATTGGTAGAAACTTTCTTAGCAACTTAACAATTGGGTTTTTTTCTGGTTCTACTTTATCATCTTTTTGAAATCCCATTTTTATTCCTGATAAAATGAGAAAGCCCCCAAAAATAAATATTATCCAATGGAATTTATAAATCAAGGTTGTGCCAATTACAATCAAAATACCACGAAAAATTATTGCTCCTAAAATACCCCAAAAAAGAACTCTATGATGATTTTTTTTAGGTACATTAAAGTATGTAAATAATAGGACAAAAACGAAAATATTATCTACACTTAAAGATTTTTCAATTAAATATCCCGTAAAATATTCAATAGCTTTGTCTTTACCGTAAAAATAATATACAAATACATTAAAAATTAAAGCAAGAATAATCCAAAAGGCAGTCCACCCGAGGGCTTCTTTGTAGGATAAGACATGGGATCTCCTATTAAAAACACCTAAATCAATGAATAATAAAATAAGAATAATTACTATAAAACCAATCCAATGAAAAATATTTATTTCCACAACATAACAATTTATTTAAACAAGGTCACCTTTTTGTGGTCTTATATATATTTCTTCAATCATATTTTTTCCTGATTTACAAAATGCATCATATACTATTTCAGCCACATCTTTTGGTTGCATCATTCTTTTCTTATATTTTAATCTCGTCTTTGTATCCCATATTGGGGTATCAACAGCACCAGGATAGATGTTCGTAATTTTGATATTATATTTTCTCACTTCTTTTCTTAAAACATTTGTCATTGCAACTACTGCTGCTTTTGAAGCAGAGTAAATAGCACTATTTTCAAAAACTGTATTTGCAGCAACCGAAATTATATTAATAATGTGTCCACTTCTGTTTTTTATCATTTGAGGGAGAACAATTTTTGTGCATAAAAATGTACCTCGTGTATTTATATCCATAATATAGTCATAATCATAAATCTTTGAATCGATAAATGATTTAAAAACGGTTACACCAGCATTGTTTATAAGCACATCAACATAACCACAATGTTCTTTAATTTTTTTATAAATATGTTGAACACTCCTTTCCGAAGAAACATCCGAGACAAAAGCATATGCTTCTTTACCTGCAAATTTTATTTCACTAACCAGAGATACTAACCTTGATTTTCTTCTTCCACTAACAACTACAATACAATCTTCTTTTGCAAATTTTTTCGCTATTTCTCTTCCTATGCCTGTGGAAGCACCAGTGACCCAAACGATTTTTTTCTTCATAAAAATTCAATTTTACATTACCATACCACCATCAACAGTAATCACTTGTCCTGTAATATATGAAGATTTATCTGATGCTAAAAATGCTACGACTTCTGCGACTTCTTCTGGTTTGCAACCTCTCTTCATTGGTATGATATTTAAAAATGCTTTCTTTTGTTCTTCAGTTAAATGTTGAGTCATTTCTGTTTCTACATATCCAGGAGCAACTGCATTAACATTAATATTTCTAGATGCAAATTCTTTCGCTATTGACTTGGTAAATCCTATCAAACCTGCTTTAGAAGCTGAATAGTTTGATTGTCCCGCATTGCCCATTAAACCAACAACAGAAGATATATTAATTATTTTTCCATATTTTTGCGATGCCATATATTTAACCGCTGTTCTGGTAGTATTGAAAGCACCTTTTAAATTCACATTAAGTACTGCATCCCAATCTTCTTCAAGCATCCTTAATAATAATTTATCACGTGTAATACCAGCGTTGTTAACAAGTATATCAATCCTATTATATTGAGAGATTATTTCTTCAAATATTTTTTGTGTCATCTCTAAATTTGTTATATCAAGTACTTTATAATCTATTACACAACCAGAATTTTTTATTTCGTTAACAAATAGGTTGAAATCTTCAGGAAATACTTTGTCCAGCACAATTACTTTTGCTCCATAATCAATAAATAATTTTGCAATTGCCCTACCTATGCCTCTACCTCCACCCGTAATTACAGCGATTTTGTTTTCCAAGAGTTTTTCCATAAGTTATTGTTGTTTATTTTTTAAATATTTATTTAGATAGTCAAGTGCATTATCTCCAAAAACATAAGAGATTTCTTCTTTTAAAGCGTTATATACTGTTTGTGTAAAATTTTCAAATTTTGTTTTACCACAGTATGAAAGAGTTGAGGAATGATCATCATCATAAGTAAGGACTGAATGGTCAATTGTTAAAGGGTATAGTATACAAAAGGTAGGTTTTAAGTCCCACTTATGAAGTCCAATCTCCTCTGCTGCTATTTGTAAGGAACAAAAATTGTTTAAATCTTTAAATACACATTGCTCATAACCTTTAGGAGTTTTATAAAGGTTTGTTCCTATAGCTAAACCAGATGTAAAGTCTGTATCTTCTATTATTTCACCATCAAACCACAACTTTACATCTTTTACTTGAGCATCATTCATTACTTTGATTATAACATCAGAGTAATTTAAAATTTTATCTCTGAATTCTAAATCAAGATAGACTCCAAGATTGCAACATTCACCCTTACAAATTTTTATGTTGCATGAGGGAACAAACCCTTGCGTGAATATTATTTCATCAATTTTTAAATTTTCAATATTATATCTTGGTGAATCAGGTATCATTAATTAATTAATCCTAAGTTTTTTAAATCTTCTAATGTCGATATGTTTATAGTTTCTATTTCGGGTGATATTTTTTTAATTAATCCTGATAGTACTTTTCCTGAACCAATTTCATAGAATTTTGTTACACCATCTCTAATCATATTTTTAACTGATAATTCCCAAAGTACAGGAGAAGTTAACTGCTGCTTTAAAGCTGTTCTGATATTTTCAGAATCTTGTATTGGTTCTGCGGTTGTGTTTGTATATATTGGAATTCTGGGTTTATTTAATACCAGATTATCTAGTGCAGTACGAAAATCGTTATCTGCAGTTCGCATAAGTTCAGAGTGAAAAGCACCACTTACTTCTAATCTTTTTGCTATTTTGCAATTATATGGTTGCTCTTTGGCAATTCTCATTGCTTCTTCAACTGCATTAACAGCTCCAGAAATTACAATTTGTCCTGGACAATTAAAATTTGCAGCTTGAACAATACCTACAGAGGAAGCTTTTTCACAAATTTCCAATACTTGCTCTTGAGAGAGTCCAATTAAAGCAGCCATAGTCCCTTGTGCTATTAAACCAGAATTTTTCATCAATATACCCCTTGTTTTTACAATTCGCAGTCCATCTTCAAAACTAAAAGTACCTGCATAGGCATTTGCTGTATATTCTCCGAGTGAATGTCCCGCTGTGCAATCGGCTGTGATTTTTTCATCTATTAACTTTGTTAGTATATACGAATGAACGTATAAAGCAGGTTGAGTAATATTGGTTTGTTTTAGTTCTTCTGCAGGTCCATTAAAGGATATTTCCGAGAGTTTCAACCCCATTATTTCATCAGCGATATTATATAAATCTTTTGCAATATCCAGGTTTTCATATAAGTCTTTTCCCATACCTACCATTTGGGAACCTTGTCCAGGAAATACAAAAGCGATTTTTGACATAATAATTTTAGTTTTGATATTTTAAAATTTCATTTTCAATTGAGAACATGTATGCTATAAGTGCAGATCTAATCCACATACCATTTCTCTCTTGTCTCCAGTACATTGCTCTTTTATCCTTATCTATTTCAATATCAATTTCCTTTCTTCTTGGTAGAGGGTGCATTATAATTGCATCTTTTTTCATTTGTTTTACAAGCTTTTTTGTCAAGTGAAATTTAGTATAATCTATATCTAAAGACTCTTTATTAATATCATATTCATCTTGTATCCTAGTCATATAAACAGCATCAGCTTCGTTAATATATTTTTCAATGCTATCGGTTTCTATAAATGGAATTTTGTGCTTTTTCAAGAATCTTTTAATATCATCCTCTATTTTCAAGTGTTCAGGAGATACATAGATTATGTTAACATTTTTATAATGGCGAAGTAAGTATGAAAGTGAGCGAACTGTTCGACCTCTTTTTAAATCACCAACCATCATAATAGTCTTATTGTCAATTCCACCTCTTCTTTGGAAAGATAAATGTAATGTATACATATCCAATAAGGCTTGAGTTGGATGCTGATCTTTTCCTGACCCACCATTAATAATTCTAACTGGGCGTGGTGTTTGATTCAGAATCCAAGCAGCTTTTTCTGCCATTCCAGGCTCAAAGTGTCTCATAATAATTAAGTCTGCGTAAGAACTGAAAGTCCTGATTGTATCTTCTGGTGACTCTCCTTTGATTTCAGATGATGTTGATGTAGAGCGTATCTCACTAACCTTCATACCAAGAATGTAGCAAGCACTTTGGAAAGAAAGAAAGGTTCTTGTTGATGGTTGAATGAAATAAAGCATTGCTCTTTTATGAGATAGCAGGGTTTGTAACCAATCATGACCTCCTTTACTTTTTGCAACAGATCTAATTTTACTTGCGATAGTAAATAAGTTTTCTAAAAGTGATTTTGAAAATTGTTGCGAGTATATAACATCGAAAAGAACATTGTCTTTAATAAAAAAATCACTTTTTTCGCTTAGCGGGAGTTTGTAAAATTTTTCCCAAGTAAGTTTTGAAAAATTTGTTATTTTTTTGGACATAGAGTTATGACATTAATAATTTTAAAATCGCTTTTTGTGTATGCATTCGGTTTTCAGCTTGATCGAATACTATTGAATTTGGACCATCCATAACTTCATCGGTTATTTCTTCACCTCTGTGTGCTGGTAAGCAATGCATTACTAAAACATCTGATTTTGCTTTTTTCATTAATTCAGAATTTAATTGAAAAGCAAGTAAATCTCTTTTGCGCTTCTCTTTTTCTGATTCTTGTCCCATACTTATCCATACATCTGTATAAATAATGTCAGCATCTTTAATTGCAGAAATAGCGTCATTATATTCGTTTACTTTTGAACCTGTATTTTTTGCTACTTCAATTGATTCTTTAACCACTTCTTCTGATGGTTTATATCCAATGGGAGAAGCATAATTTATATTCATTCCTACTCTCACGCATGCTTGAATTAATGAATGAAGAACATTATTACCATCACCAATATACGCTAGAGTTAAACCTTTTAATTTCCCCTTCTTTTCATAAATTGTAAACAAATCTGACAAAGCTTGACAGGGATGATCGTAATCTGTTAAACCATTAATTACAGGTACTGTTGCATACTTGGCAAGATCAAGTATTGTTTGATATTTGAATGTTCTTGCCATTATACCATCAACATATCTTGAAAGTACCTTTGCAGTATCGTGAATCGTTTCACCTCTACCAATTTGTAAATCATTTGCAGAAAAAAACATCGCATATCCACCAAGTTGATACATCCCAACCTGAAAAGAGACCCTTGTTCTAGTTGATGATTTTTCAAAAATCATCGCTAAAGTCTTACCCTTGAGATAATCTGTATTGCGAGGTCCTTTTTTTAGAGTCTCAGCTTCATTTAAGATTAGTTCAATCTCTTCTGTGGTAAGATAATTGATTGAAATTAAGTCTTTATGTCTTAGTTTATTCATAAAATATTTTTTTTATTTATAAATGAATTCTTGTTCCAGTTTTTCCTGTGATTGCATCTTGCAGTTTTTCCAATTTAGAGATAACAGCTTCTCTAAATGTAGCTATTGCGTATTCAAGTGCTGCTTGAACTTTGGGACCCATACTACCTGCTGAAAACTGACCCTGATCTAAATAAGTTGTAGCTTCGTCATAATTCATTTCTCTTAATATTACCTGATTAGGTTTATTAAAATTAAGATAACAATATTCAACATTAGTTAGAATTATAAATTTTTCGGCATTAATATCAATTGCAAGTCTTGCTGATGCAAGATCCTTGTCTATAACGGCTTCTAGCCCTTCATATCTATTTTTCTCATTATTAAAATATACTGGAATTCCTCCACCACCTACTGCAATAATGATATTTTCATTAGTAGCAATTTTTTTTATAATTTTATCCTGTAGTATTCTTATAGGTTTTGGTGATGGAACTACCCTTCGGAACCCATGACCAGATGGGTCAGCAATGAAATGCCAGTTTTTCTTTTTCCTTAATATTTCATTCTTTTGTTCTTTGGTATAATAAGGTCCTACGGGTTTTGTATAATTACTAAATGCAGGGTCATTTTCATTTACAACAACTTCAGTTAATATCGTAACAACATTTTTCTTGATATTACGAGCATCTAATTCATTCTTTATAGCTTTTTGTAATATATATCCGATTTCGCCTTGAGTTTCAGCAACGCATACATCAAGAGGAAGTGGAGGGACCTTGTCCGCTGCTTCTTCATTTTGTATTAATACATTCCCAACTTGTGGGCCATTACCATGAGTTAAAATAATGTTGTATTCACTATCAATAATATCAACGAGTTGTTTTGCTGTTTGCTCTGCAGCTGCTTCTCTTTCTTCTATTGTTCCTTTCGATTTTGAGTCTAAGAGAGCATTTCCACCAAGAGCTATTACTATGATTTTTTCAATTACCTTTTCATCCATATTTTTAGTTAGATATTAAATTTACAATTTACCCATTTTATTAGGAATCTTCAATTTAAATAAATTGCTCTTTTTAAATTGAAATGTATTTCCAATAGAACTAATTTATCTAATTATCAATATGACTTATTTATCATTTTTATTAGTATTCACTATTGTACCATCATTACTTTTGATTATTACTTTGTGGAAGACATTTACTTGGGATTATATTAAAGTTCTTTTATTTGTCTCTTTTATAGCATTTTCAGCTACTTCATTATGGGATAATTATGCAGTATATAGTGGTATTTGGTTTTTTCCAGAAGAAAAAACACTCCACATTAAATTGTTTTATGTACCTATTGAAGAATATATGTTTTTCTTTCTTCAAACTTATACAACAGGTTTGTTTCAACTTTTATATATGAAGTTTTATAGGAAAGTAAAAAATGGTGAATCGAGTAAGATATCATTTTTTTCTTTACCAATGATTTTTCTATTTATGTTAGAGGTAATAAAACTACCTTTTGGAAAATTTAATTACCTTTTCCATTTATTAACATGGGCTGGATTTTTTATTTTCATACAATATTTATTTGGTAGAAAAAAGATTTTTAAATATAAAAATTTTATCTTTTTCCCCGCTATAATTATGACATTATATTTCTCACTTTGTGATTCTATATCAATTGGACATGGTATTTGGGACTTTGATCCTGAACAAACTATAGGCACTCTTGTATACAATGTACCATTGGAAGAAATAATTTTTTTCTTATGTACAAATTTATTGATAACTGAAGCTATGATTTTATTTTTACCAGAAAGATTCCTCTCATATTTCAAGAAATGAAAATTTTACTTTTTTAAAATATTATTACCTATCAACTAATAATAGGAAGTATAATTCACATCAAACAAATCATAATACATTTTTTATTTTAGGAACCAGTTTTTAAATCTATTTGTATAATAAATGGAATAGGATAGTTTATTGTGTAAAAATTTTTGTGTAAAATATTATTTTGAAAAAAAAATTATTTGTCTTTAAAATTTATAAATAGTATTCTGAAAAAAGAGATGAGATAAAAGATTGAGTAATTATTGGAGATATTTTTTACTATTGGAACAAGAAAATTAAAAACTTTATAAATTTATATTGTTATACTTAAAAAATATTTTTATATTTTAAAAATTATTTCTTATGAAGAAAATTTATTTAATATTTGTTTCACTGCTTCTTATAGCAGTTAGTATAATTTATAGTTGTGGTGCAAATATATTCAGTCTTGAAGATGATGTGAAATTTGGACAGGATATTGATCAAGAAATAAAATCAAGACCAGGTGAATTCCCACTTTTAAGAAATAGGCCAGACATAACTGGCTATGTTTCTACAATAGGAAAATATATCATAAATAACTCTCCTAAAATACAATATAAAAATATATTCCCATATGAGTTTCAGGTGATTAATGACACTATAATTAATGCTTTCTGTACCCCTGGAGGTTTTATTTATGTATATACAGGATTAATGAAATTTATTGATAATGAAGCAACCTTAGCTGGTGTTTTAGCGCATGAAATAGCTCATGCAGAAAAACGACATATGACACAAAGATTAACTTCATATTATGGTGTGAGTATTATTACAAGTATTATTTTAGGAAACAATCCAAGTACTCTTGCTGAAATAATGGCGAATTTGTTTGTTGGAATAGGTTTTTTAGCTAATAGCCGTGCTGATGAAAAAGAAGCAGATAATTATTCAATTCGTTATTTAGCAACTACAAAATACTTTCCAGGAGCAATAAAGTTTTTCTTCCAGAAAATATATGATGAACAAAAAAGAAAAGGTGAAGTACCAGGAGCACTTGAAAGAATATTATCGACACATCCACTTGCGGCAGATAGAGTAGAAAATGTTTATATTCAATTGAAAGAATTAAAATTGAACGCGGATTCAACTAAAGGTATATTTTTTGAAGAGTATCAACAATTTAAAGCGAAATTACCATAATGTTATGAAAAATATCATCGGAGTATTATTAATAATATTGTCGTTTATTATTCCAAAAGTTGCCTTCTCACAATCGAAAAGTATTGTCAATAATGATTATCAATTTTACTTTGAAACCGAAGACGAATTTCGTATTATTGAAATAATTGAATCGAGTAATAAAATTTCTATTGTTTATAAGATTTCTATGAAAATTCCCGATGCTACAATTAAGCTGGATACTATATATATATCTATTTTAGCATTTAAATGGGAAGAAATAAAGAAGCTATCCGACTTTGTTTATAATATGGAAAAAGAAATTACATTTTTGAATCTACCTGATAGGATTGGAGATTATGAAGAATTTGATTCAGTTTATTATGATGCAAAAATCGGTAGATATAAAAATGACGAGTTTTATCATCTGGTATATTATTTAAGAACGAAAGATGATACACATATATATAATTTTACATATTTAATAGATGTTAAAGTCTCATGCAAATTTTACAATGATTCTCTTGAGAGTGTATTAAAAAAAATCGCAGAGAGTTTCGTCCCTGTAAAGAAGTCACTAATAAAAGATTAAATCAAAAATTGGTTATTTTCTTTCTCGAATAAAACTGATGTTTTCTCTCCGTGCCCAGGGAAAATCAGGTATTCATCACCACAATTTTTAAACAAAATATTTTTAATTGAATTTATAATAATATCAAAACTACCACCTGGTAAATCTGTTCTACCAATTGAGTTTTTAAATATTAAATCACCCGAAAAAATGAATTTATCTTTATGACTTATCAAACAAACACTACCTGGTGAGTGTCCAGGAGTATGTAAAATTATAATTTCATTATTTCCTATTATAAACTTATTATTTTGATTTAAATCATAATCGATATCAGGTAATGCTTTCAATTGAAAACCAAAGGTTTCAGCATAATCAAGAACATTATCTCTAAGGAACCAATCATTCTTGTTCAAATAAATCGAAGAACCGAAAACCTTCTTACAATAACTATTCCCAACTATATGGTCAAGATGTCCATGAGTATTTATTATATTTTTTATTGTTAATTTCTTATCAACAATGTATTGAAATATCTTTTCTTTTTCATCATCAAAATAAAATCCTGGGTCAATAATAATTCCTTCTTTTAAGTCTTCATCGTAATATAAATAAGAATTAACTTCATAATGATTTACAACAAAAGTTTTTACTTGCATAAATATATAAATTGATTTTACATTCAAATAATAATAACTTTGCAAAATAAGAATTGGAGAAGACAGATAAAATCAAAATAGTTGGTACTAATAGAAAAGCAAAATTTCAATATGAAATTATTGAAAAATATGAAGCTGGTTTAGTTTTATTAGGAACAGAGGTTAAGTCTCTTAGAGAATCGAAAGTAAATATTCAAGATGCTTATGGTAAATTTATAAATGATGAATTGTGGCTTGTCAATTCGCATATTTCAGAATATAAATATGGTAACATAAATAACCATGATCCTTTAAGACCAAGGAAATTATTATTAAATCGACGTGAGTTAAGGAAAATAAAGTCCAAACTTCAGGAGAAAGGATTAACATTGATACCGACGAAAATATATTTTAAGAATTCCTACGCTAAAGTAGAGATTGCTCTAGCAAGAGGTAAGAAAATGTATGATAAAAGAGAAACAATTAAAAAAAGAGAAATTGAAAGAAAACTAAAAAGGATATAAAAATGAGAGGAACATTAAATGAACAGATGGACACATTTAAAAGGGGAGTTGCAGAAATTATACCTGAAGATGAGCTTGTTTATAAAATAGAAAAATCAATAAAAACAAAACAACCATTGAACATAAAATTAGGATGTGATCCGTCAAAACCTGATTTACATATAGGGCATGCTGTTGTATTAAATAAATTAAGAGAGTTTCAGGACTTTGGACATAAAGCCATATTAATAATAGGTGATTATACGGCAATGATTGGTGACCCCTCAGGTAAGAAAAAAACAAGACCACAACTTAGTTTTGAAGAAACGCGAGAATACGGTAAAACTTATTTTGAACAAGCGACTAAAATATTAGATACAAAAAATATTGAAATAAGATATAATTCTGAATGGCTAAGTAAATTAACTTTAGCAGATTTACTGAATATACAAAGCAAATTTACAGTCCAGAGAATACTTGAGAGAGATGATTTTAGAAATAGATTACAGGAAGAAATTGAAATATCAATGCAAGAACTACTATATCCAATTATGCAGGGATATGATTCATTGGTTATTAATTCAGATGTTGAGCTTGGAGGAACAGACCAAAAGTTTAATAATCTTATTGGTAGAGATATGCAAAGAAAATTTGGTAAAGAACCACAGGTTGTTCTATTAATGCCACTTCTAGAGGGAACTGATGGAAGTGAAAAGATGAGCAAATCACTTGGTAATGCAATAGGAATTTGTGAACCACCAAAAGAGATATATGGAAAAGCAATGAGCATTCCTGATAATTTGATATATAAATATTTTGAACTTGGGACAAGAAAATCCAAGAAAGAACTCGATGAAATTAAACAGCAACTTTCTAATCCAACTACTAACCCAAGAGATGTTAAGAAGAAATTAGCATTTGAGCTTGTTAAATTGTATTATAGTGAAGAAGAGGCAAAAAAATCAGAAGAGGAATTTGAAAGGGTATTTTCAAAAAAAGGATTACCTGATGAAATCCCCGAGTTTATTACTAATTCAAGTAATAATAAATTAATCGATATACTTGTTAATTCAAAATCTGTTGAATCTAAAAGTGCAGCACGTAGATTGATTGAACAGGGAGGAGTAACAATAGATGGAGAAAAGATCGCAGATGTAAGTTATCAATTAAGTGGAAAAAAAGAATTTATAATAAAAGCTGGCAAGAAAAAGTTTCTTAAAGTAAAAATTATTTAGTTTAATATTAAAATTTTTTATTATACTTTTGAAACAGTTTTTTTAAAATTTATTGAGAAAGGAGGTATAGTTGTATAAGCCGACGAAAATTTTTTTCACAAAAGGGGTTGGAAGGCATAAAGAAAAACTCCAATCTTTTGAGCTAGCATTAAGGCATGCTGGAATAGAAATCTGTAATCTGGTTCTTGTATCAAGTATTTATCCTCCAGGGTGTAAAAGAATTCCGAGAGAGCAGGGAATTGCTATGCTTGAACCAGGTCAAATAACTTTCTGCGTTATGGCAAAGAATTCTACTAATGAACCTAACAGATTAATTGTTAGTTCTATTGGGGTTGCTCTTCCATCTGATGAAAGTCATTATGGATACATTTCAGAGCACCATACTTATGGGCAAACAGAAAAAGTTGCGGGAGAATATGCAGAAGATTTAGCAGCTACAATGTTAGCTACAACATTAGGAATAGAATTTGACCCCGAAACTGCTTGGAACGAAAGAGAAAATGTGTATAAGCAGAGTGGTAAAATTTTCAAAACATTTAATTACACTCAGTCAGCTGAAGGCGATAGAAATGGATTATGGACTACCGTAATTGCTGCTGCTGTATTTCTACCATAAAGCTACATACCTCTTAATAATATTTTCAAAAAGCTTTTAGAAAGCTTTAAAGAATATTTACTCTAAATTATCTAATTGGACAAGTTCCCATTTAAAATCATTAAGGTTATATGAGAGTTCACATATAACACCCTGTTCCTTACAAATAACAGTGAAATGATATTCAAAATTATTCCCCGATAAGACCTTCCACTTTGAAACTAGCTGACTGACATTGTAAATAGTGTTTTTCCATTTAAACTTTATTATTTCCAATTTCAAATTGTGAAAGTATGCAATAACTTCAACAGGTTGTAATATTTGGGTTTCCATAATATACCATAATTAATTATAGTATAATTTAAAATATTTATTTTAAAAAATCAATACTTGGAAAAATATTTATTTTGATAAAGCCCTGTAAAATAAGTGAAGTTTGTTCTACTTTTAACTTTTTTTAAAATAATGATACTATTATTCTAGTGTATAGGATAAAGTTTCACTTCGGTTTTCAGTCATATATTAAGACCTAAATCTTTACTTATAAAAATAGGATAATTATAATAAATACTATTCACTAATACTCCCTTTTATTAAGTGATTTTCCGAAAATGTAAAATCTTGAGTTGTAGATTTGTTACACAGCGTTTTTTTGAAAAAGTTCTTTCGATTCTTGTAACATTATATCATATTCTGATACTATTTCAACTTTCCCATAACTATCTATTTTTATTAATGAGGAGGGAATATCTGTCCAGCAACCAGTATTATAATAGCTTATACCTGTTTGTGGAAAGTTAATATGCATAGCTTGGTGAGTATGAGCACAAATAACCACATCTACATTTTTTCTTTTTCCATAAATAACTGCACTGTGAGCTATTGTTTTCGATAGTCTCAACCATCCTTTACTTTTGCCTTTAATCCATCTTGCAAGTGTTTGTTTATCACTTCCAAATTTTTGTATTGTATTGTAAATAAAGGAAGCAATGTTACTAATAATTACATTTTCATTTAAGAACCTGTCAAACTGATGACCATGAATTGCTAAGAATTTTTTCCCTGCTATATTCCATCTATATTCTTTGTATACTTTTATTCCTAAAAAATGTGAGGTAATTTTAGATAATCCAGTATCGTGATTACCTTCTACCCATATAACACTGATATTGTTTTTAGGATTAGATAGATTTCTTATATATGAAAGAAATTTCCAATGACTTCTTTTTAATCTTCTAAAATTTAAATCGTCGAAAATATCACCAAGCAAAATTAAACGTTTGAATCTGAAATTTTTAAGAAGTTCCTTAAGTTCTTTAGCTCTTGATACATCTGAGCCCAGATGTATGTCTGAAATGATAATTGTATCTGTGATAATCATATATTTTGATAAATTTTATTTTTTTTATCCAAATGATGATAAGTTTGAAACCTAAAAAACATTTTAATCTACTATGAGTATAATTATTTTTTTCTTGATTTTATTTTCACTTATTTTAATAGTGTTGAGAGTTTAAGCAATAATTTCAAATATTTTTGAGATTCGCTTATGTCTTTTTTTGATAAGATTGAAAAATTATTCGTCTTGTTTATAAAATTATTAGGTTTACAAATAACTGATGGTTCTTCGAATAGGTTCACTCCATAAAAATTATTGAATTTTAAGTTAAGACTTCTATCCAGAAGTAATATGATTCCCTGAGCAATTTCTGAATTTTGTATATATTTTCCTCTTATTGGATCTGATTCGTCAGCAAATACATGAAAAATCTCAGACCCAATTCCTTTTGAAAAAAAGGGAACTAAACTGTTTGTATGTTCATCAGAATAGAATTTCATATCAGGAAGTGTGCTTTTTCCATTATTAATTATTGGATTATATTTATTAGGTACTCCAGAACCTGGTCCCCATAAATAACCACATTCATGGTCACTGGTTACTATTAGTAAAGTTTCTTCCCAGCTACTATTATTCTCAATCCATTTAATTACAGCATCTACTGTTTTATTAAATTCTATTTGCTCTTCAATTAATCTTCCTTTTTGATTAGAATGCGCAGCCCAATCAATCGCACCTCCTTCTATCATTAAAAAGAATCCATTTGGATTATTATCAAGAATGTTCAGAGCACTCAATGACATTTCTACTAATGTAGGAACTGTAGATATAAAGGGTATTTCGTATGGATTTGCATTTGAATCACCAGAACGCATCTGTTGTAAAGTTTCAAATACCTTTGGAACTCCTAAAACCCTTTGTGGTGTGTTCCCATTAATTAAATTTTGGAATTCACTTCTATCCTGAATTAGAGTCCATGGATCCCTTATACCATCATCGTTACAATCCTCTACTGTATCAGCTTTTCCTCCTGCAAGATAAAATATTGAATCACCATTTTTCAAACTTGACCATATGAAACTATCACCAACATATTTATGTGAATTATTAGCGGGTAATCCATTATTATCGAAATCTGGATTTCCACAACCCATTATTACATCTAATTTAGTCTCAAGTAACATTTCGTAAGCAATTTCACTATAATTCTTTCTTGTTAAATTGTGGGCAACAAATCCTGCAGGGGTTGCATGAGACCATTGAACAGAAGTCACCACTCCTGCAGATTTTTTTATCATTTTGGCAATTTGAGTTAAATTAATAAGGTCATTATGATTTACATCTTTTCCTATAGCATTGTTATATGTTTTTATACCTGTCGCCATTGCGGTAGAAGCAGCACCAGATTCGGTGTAATTTGACAATGCATAATTAAAATTCGTCCACATTTCTTGTGGGCTATAACCATTATTCCACTTTAGATTATCTGGATAACTTCCACTAAGCAAAGGGTAAGTGCACATTGCATACTTAACAGGAAATGATTGATATTTTTGCAAATTAGTATCACCATTCTGGTAAAAATCAGTTGCAGTCATCGTATTAAAGCCCATTCCATCGCTAATCATAAAAATTATGTTCTTTGGGAATTTAAAAGATTTGGGTTTGTTTCTTAAATTTTGTTCATTTATTTTACTTATCAATAATATTGATGGGATAAAAATAATTATTATTGTTATTATTGTATAAATTAATATGTTTTTGCGATTTCTCATTTATGCTATTTTTTCAAGATAAAATTCATAATTTAATTATATTTTAATGTTAAGAAATAATTACCTAAAAATTAATAATTCATCTTTAATAAAACTGAAATATATCCTTCCATTCCATAGGAATTGTAATTCAAGGGTATATATTGACATTTTAAACAAAATATATATGAATATAATTTACTGTTCATTTAGATTTTTATGAGTTTATTTTTTATATATTTTTAGCAATTTTGTTTTAACTGAAAATAAGATTCAATGTCGGTTCCATTCAGCAAATTACCTGGTTATAATCAATTGTTTATTGAATATATTGATAACTTCAAGTCCCTCTCAGACTTTTATTGTTTTGATTATAATAATGATGAATCTTTTTTGGAGTCAATAATGATTAGGAAATCCAAATATTTAATGGATGGCACATTTGATAGAAATGACATCGTGAAAATACTCACTAATCAAAATAAGGCATTTAATTCTTTTGAGAAGACATTTGTTAATTTAGAGAAATTGAAAAGTGAAAATACTTTTGCTATTGTTACAGGGCAACAACTGGGACTATTTACAGGAAATTATTATACTGTAATAAAGGCTTTGAATGCCGTTATGCTATGCGAATATCTGAATGATAGATTTAGTAATTATAATTTCGTACCTATATTTTGGATGGAAGGTGATGACCACGATTTTTCTGAGGTAAATCATATTAATATTATTGATAAAAATAATAAATTACATACGATTGAGTATATATCGAGCAACATATTAAAAGACAAAAATTATAAACCAGTAGGAGATATAGAATTTGAGGAAAGCATTAATGATACAATAGAAGTTCTATTTGACAGTTTAAGAAAAACTGAATTCACAGACAACCTAAAATTAATTACTACTAAGTGTTATAAACCAGGACTGAACTTTAAATTATCATTTGGAAGATTTATCAATTACATACTTGGTGATATTGGTTTAATTTTATTAGACCCAACTGATTTAGAAATAAAAAAATTATTGATCCCTATATTTTTAAAAGAGTTGAATACATATCCCCAAAGTTGTGAAATCGTTATTGATACAACGGAAAAGCTAGAACAGAATTTTGAAGCACAAATAAAGCCAAAACCTATAAATCTTTTTTACAAACATAATGGGAACAGGCATTTGATAGAACCGAAACAGAATAAATTCTTTGGCTTAAAAAATACAAAGATAAAATTTTCGGACAATGAACTATTTAATAAATTATATGAAAGCTCAGATAACTTTAGCCCTAATGTTGTATTAAGACCTATTTGTCAAGATTATTTATTACCTACTGTATCATATATTGCAGGGCCATCAGAAATTGCATATTTTGCACAGTTAAAAGGTGTATATGAATTTTATAATAACTATATGCCTGTAATTTTTCCGAGAACTTCTATAACAATGATTGAGTTGAATGTTAATAATTTTTTACTTAAAAATGACTTAAATTTTGAGGAATTATTTAGTGAATCATTAGTAATTCAGAAGTCTTTAAGCAAATTAAACTCGATTGATTTAGATGAAATATTCTCATCATTTAAAGATGGACTAAATACCTTAACTTATGAAGCATCGGAAAAGTTGAGAATTATTGATAAAAATCTTGAAACATATTTTAAAAATAAAGTAGATAAATTTATTAACAATCTTGATATAGTAAAAACAAAAGCAAATGAAGCATTGATTAAGAACAACCAACAAACTATAAACAAATTAAAAGAAATAATATCTTTTGTGTATCCTTCTAATTATCTTCAGGAACGCTATATAAATATATTATATTTTCTAAATAAATATAGTTTAAACTTAATTCAATATCTCAAAGAAAATATTAACTTACATTTAAGAGAGCATCAGCTCATAATGCTTTCATTCAAAGGTTAATTATGTCCATAGAAAATAGAATACTTGTAATTCGACTTTCAAGTTTCGGTGATATAGTACTTACATTTCCTTTTTTAAAACAGTTAAAACAAAAATTTCCGAACAGCAAGATATATTTCCTTACGAAATCAGTATATGGAAATCTAGTTGAACTAAGCCATGAAGTTGATAGAATTATCTTATACGATAATAATTTTTTTGAGATAAAAAATTTAATTAAAAAAGAAAATTTTGACTACATTTTTGATTTACAAAAAAATTATAGAAGTATTGCATTAACATTTAAGTTGAAAGGTAAAAAAATACGATACAAGAAAGAAAATTTTAAAAAGTTTCTCTTAATAAAGTTTAAGATTAATTTGTTTAAAAAAGTCATACCTGTATACAAAAAGTATTTATTAACTTTAAAAGGTTTAGTTGAGAATCTTGATTTCTCATATCATAAAGTAGATTTAAATTTTGACAGGAATCCACGTTTTAACTTTAACTATATTCTTTTAGCTCCAAGTTCCAAGCATTATACGAAAACATATCCAACGGAAAACTTTATCAACATTATAAAAAAGAATGAAAGTAATAAGTATGTTTTAGTTGGCGATAATTCTCAAAGAGATATTGATATTTGCAATATGATAAGTAAAAGTTGTGAAAACACAATAAATTTGTGTAATAAGACTAATTTTATAGAACTTGCAAATTTAATTTATAATGCAGATTATATAATTTGTAATGATAGTGGGGTTTTACATCTTGCAGAATTATTAGGGAAAAAGGTTTATGCTTTTTTCGGTTCAACAGTTAAAGAATTTGGTTTTTATCCACAATTACCTACAACTGTAATTTTTGAAAATGAAAATCTAAAGTGTAGACCTTGCTCTAGACATGGTCTAGAAAAATGTCCCAAAAAACATTTTAAATGTATGAAAGAAATTCAACAGAATGTTCTATGAGAATTTTTTTGAAAAAAAATGAAGAGCGTAGAATACTTGCAGGCCATTTATGGGTTTTTAGTAATGAAATCGAAGATATTGATGGGCAACATACTGATTATCCTGTAGCTGACTTATATACTCACGGGAAAACATTTTTAGGAAGAGGTTTTTATAATAAAAAATCCTTGATTGCTTTCAGACTGATTACATATAAAAAAGAAGAGATAAATTATGATTTCTTTAAAGAAAAAATTATCAATGCAAATAACAGAAGATTAAAAATATATCCAATTAATAATGTTTACCGTGTTGTTAATTCAGAAAGCGATTTTTTACCAGGTTTAGTTATAGATAGATTTGATGACTTCATATCTTTTCAAATTTCATCTGCGGGTATGGAATTATTCAAAGAGGAAATAATTAAAGTTATTGATGAAATTTTTTCACCACGATTTATTATAGAGAAGAATAATATACAAAGTAGGGAATTAGAAGGTTTGGAACTTATTGAAAGGACGGTTAAAACTTCAGGTGAACTGGAAAAAATCATACAAATTGATGGTGTAAAGTTCATAATTAATTTGGAGGAAGGACAAAAAACAGGATTTTATCTTGACCAAAATATGAATAGAAAGAAACTCAGGGATTACATAAGAGATGACTCGGAAGTATTAGATTTGTTTTGTTATGAGGGAGGTTTTGCGCTAAATGCAGCATATAAAAATGCTAAAAAAGTAATTGGTGTTGATGTTTCAGAAAAAGCTATAAAAAGAGCAATTAGAAACTCAGAATTGAATGAATTTAACAATATTGAATTTATAAAGGACGATGTTTTTGACTTTCTTAATAACTATAAGGATAAAAGTTTTGATATAGTAATTCTTGATCCTCCTTCTTTTACAAAATCCAAGAAGAACATAAAGTCAGCTTTAAATGGGTACATTGAACTCAACTCAAAAGCATTAAAATTGTTAAAGAAAAATTCATTTTTATTTACATTTAGTTGCTCACATCACATAACGGAAGATAAGTTTCTAATAGCAATTGGGAAATCAGCAATCAAAGCAGGTAGGGAAGTAAAATTAATCGATTGTTCAAAATGTTCATATGATCATCCTATATTACCACAAATGCCAGAGACAAGTTATCTTAAAGGTTTTACTTTATTTGTTGTATAATTAAATTTCTTAATAATTTCTTAACACAAGAAAATTTTCATTTTTTGTAAGTTAAATTAAATAATTTCACAACTATTAAGAGAGTCGCTAACGAAATAAGAAGCAAAAGAAAACTTAGTGATATAATCTTTGAAAAAGTTACTCTTATCTTTGCTATTTCTATTATTATCATTGTATTAATGATAATATATGAAATTTATCAGGATTCGGAACCTACCCGAGAAAAGTTTGGAATAGGTTTTCTGTTCAGTTCTGAATGGGATCCATACAAGGAGGAGTTTGGTGCTTTAACCTTTATTTACGGAACTGTTATTTCATCTATTATTGCGCTAATTATTTCATTACCAATAAGCTTGGGTGTTGCAATTTTTTTATCTGAAATTGCTGGAAAAACTCTTAGTACTGTCGTAAGTTTTCTTGTTGAAATACTTGCTGCTATTCCAAGTATAATTTATGGTTTTTGGGGAATATTTGTACTCGCTCCCTATATGCGAGAGACATTTCAGCCTATGTTGAATAAATATTTTGGCTTTTTGCCACTATTTCAAGGGACCCCATATGGTTTTGGTATGATGACAGCAGGTATTATTCTTGCAATTATGATCACACCAATAATTACATCTATCTCGAGAGAAGTTCTAAAAGTAATTCCAGTATCTCAAAGGGAAGCTGCTTATGCATTAGGAGCAACGAAATGGGAAACTATTAAAATGGCACTTTTAAATGCAAAAAGTGGAATCCTTGGTGCAATCGCTCTAGGTTTAGGTAGGGCATTAGGAGAAACAATGGCAGTTACAATGGTAATCGGTAATAAAGCTCAAATCAAGGCTTCACTATTCGAACCAGCTTATACAATGGCTTCTGTTATTGCAAATGAATTTGCTGAAGCATCAGGTAAAATGCACATTTCAGCACTTATTGAGATTGGATTTTTCTTATTCGTTGTTTCATTCATTATCAATTCAATTGCAAGGTTATTAATTTACAGTATAACATTTAAATCGGGTATGAAATAATATGACCAGAGAAGTATTGGTAACTAAGAAAAGTAACTTAAAAAGTAGAAAAGCGAAAAATTTCTTGATGATATCTTTTTGTGTATTATCAAGTATCATAACAATAATACCACTGATTTACATATTTTTTTATACAACTTTTGCAGGTATATCTTCTCTTAATTTAAATTTTATAATTGAAATGCCAAAACCAGTAGGGGAAGAAGGAGGTGGTATTGCAAATGCAATAGTTGGGACATTGATATTAATTGCAATTGGTAGTTCGTTTGGAATACCAATAGGAGTGCTATCGGGAATATACCTTTCTGAATTCTCAAAAACTACTATGTCTCTTGTACTTAAATTCCTTACAGATGTTTTAAGTGGAACACCATCTATTATCATCGGTATATTTGTGTACGGATTAATTGTTATTCCAATGCAAAGGTTTTCCGCTATTGCAGGAGGGGTTGCATTAGGAATTTTAATGATTCCCATAATAAGTAGAACAACTGAGGAAATGCTAAAATTGATTCCAATGACATTGCGAGAAGCATCGCTTGCATTAGGTATTACAAGATGGAAAACTACCTTATTTATAGTACTTAAAGCAGCATCTCCTGGAATCATAAATGGTATTTTATTGGCAATTGCTAGAATTGCAGGTGAGACAGCACCTTTACTTTTTACATCTTTTGGTAACAATTTTTGGAGTACAAAATTAGATGAACCTATATCATCAATAGCAGTTCAGATTTTCAATTATGCAATTTCGCCTTATGAAGACTGGCATAGAAAAGCCTGGACAGGTGCTTTAATCTTAATCACGCTTGTATTTGTTATTAGTTTAATAGTAAAATTCGTTACAAAAAGAAAATACGGTGTATCTTGAAAAATGATTTATTAAATACAAAAAGTGAAAATATAGAAACTCTTGATACTGTTGAAGAGATTTCTCCTGATGTTGCAATAAAAACAAAAAATCTCTCAGTAACCTTTTTTGGGAAATATGCGATAAAAGATGTAAATATTGACATTAAAAAGAATAATATTACAGCAATAATCGGTCCGTCAGGATGTGGAAAATCCACATTATTGAGATCATTTAATTTTATGCACGATTTAACTCCAGGAGCTAGGGTTACAGGTAAAATATTTTTATTTGGGAAAAATATAATGGATTTCAATGCTACAGATTTAAGAAAAAAAGTTGGTATGGTATTTCAAAAACCTAATCCATTTCCAACTATGTCAATTTATGAAAATGTAATTTCTGGAATTAAGTATACTAATAAATTAAATAAAAACGAAGCTGATGAAATTGTTGAGAACTCTCTCAAACAAGCAGGCTTGTGGGAAGAAGTTAAGGATAGACTTAAAAAATCTGCATTAGAACTTTCAGGGGGGCAACAACAAAGACTGTGCATAGCAAGAAGTATCGCTGTTTCACCTGAAATTATCTTAATGGACGAACCAACAAGTGCATTAGACCCTAAATCAACCGCCGTTATAGAAGAAACGATATATGAAATAAAAAATAACTATACTGTTGTAATTGTAACTCATAATATGCAACAAGCTGCGCGTATAAGTAATTACACAGCATTTATGTTTTTGGGTGAATTAATTGAAATTGATAGAACAAGAGTAATTTTTACCAATCCGAAGAAAAAATTAACGGAACAATATATTATTGGGAAATTCGGATAGATTTATCATCAAAATTAATGAATAGTATTTTATTTATAAATATATTATATTAAATGATAATATTATGAGTATTTAAAGAAAAATGTTAAATAATAGCGATACTAATACTGAAAAAGAAGAAAAAGGAGGGAAAAGAAAGGGTTACAATGGAAAAATAATTATTTTCTCTATTTATCCATTATTGATTTTATTACTTTCCTTTGCGGGATATACAATTAAAACTAACGATTCAATATCAATAAATGTATACAAAACTAATTTTATCGAGGTATGTAAAGATAGTTTTCTTTCCGAACGATATAAAATAAATATACTTTCCGCAGAGGACTTATCCACTCGACTAAAAGATACGGTTTACACCACATTAGATTGCTGGTTAGAATTAAGAATTGACCAACAAATGTTATATCAAAGGTGGAGAAATGGAAAAGTTAATGTTTATCCAGTATCAACTGGTAACAAGTATTTATCTCGAAGTGTAGAATCAAGACCTGGTCTTTTCGCAATAAATTATAAGAATCCGCATCATTTATCATCTCAATATAATAATGCAGATATGTATCATTTTATGACTTTTAATCAAGGTATTGGTTTTCATTCACTTAATGGTACAGGTTACTATTATGCATTAGGTAAAATGCCTTCTTCCCATGGTTGCATTAGAATGAGACATGAAGATGCTGCAAAACTTTTTAAAGAATGTCCAATTGGGACGCTTGTGTTAGCTCATAATGGGTATACAGCTAGAACTGTTGGCTTTGCTCCCAAAGATTTTGAGTATGAACAAAAACCTACAAAAGAAGAATTTAAGTTAATGCTTGCTAAAAATTTATATAACATATTAAATGGAAATTATTATACAAGAGAAAGATATTATGTTGTAATTGACCCTTCAGTAATACCAACTTCAGGAATATATATAAGTTATGATAAGAAAATTCCGGAAATTCAGAAATTACCAAAAACCACATATAGGATAAGTAGTACTTACATTGATAGATTAAAAATAAATTTAGAAATTGAAGAGTTGATTTATCAAGATAATGAAGAATATTTAGAGATTGTAGGAGAACTTTTAGATGAGGAGTCTCAGGAAAGTTCATCTGATGAAGAGGAGTATTCCGATGAAGAATTGGTAAAAAAATATTTTAGAAATCCTATTGGAATACTACCTTACTTTCCACCTAATCAATGAATTTTTTTAGCTTAAGAAATATATTTTATATTTGATTATTATTGTTTAAATTGCAAGGAACTAAAAAATTAATAACATAGTATATAAAGTAGAAATAAATACAAACTACAATATTAGGAGGTAGATATGCCTGATGAAAAAAACATAAATCAACAAGTGGGTTTCACAGAACCACTCTTCGAGAAGATGAAATATGGTGCTCCAGAGCTTATGAAAGTATACAAAAAGTTTGCTTTAGGCGGCTTAATTGTTGCAATATTCTTCCATGCGTTTTTCATTGCTGCTTATGCATTCTCTGAATATATAGAAGCGAAAAGAAAAGAAGAAGAACTTAGAAAAAGACAAGAAGTGGTTTTAAAAGATATACAATCAACACAGAGTGAAGAGGAAAGTGATAAGTCTGAAGCTCCGCCAGAGGTTGAAGAAGTCCAGCAAGTAAAACAAGTTAAAGATTTGGAACAATTAAATCCAGAACCAGCAGCAAGAGAGAAAGCTGATATTGACAAGTTGAAAAGTGTTGAAGAACAGATGAAGGAGACGCGAAATATTGGGAAAGAAGATATAGAAGGTAAAGATATAATATCTGAAGGTCCAATAAGAACTAAGGAAGATGTAAAGAAAATTGAAGAAGTTGTAAAGCAAGAAGAGAAAAAAGAAATTACTAAAGTTGATAAAGAAAAGACCTATAAGCAATTTGAAGTTGATAAAGCACCACAAGCTGTTAATCTCGCTGCTGTAAGAGCATCAATGAGATATCCAGAGATTGCAAAGCAAAATGGTATTGAAGGAAGGGTTTCTGTTCAGGTATTAGTAGGAACTGATGGTTCTGTAATTCAGGTTGGAAGTTATAACGGTCCTGATGTATTCAGAGATGAAGTTATGTCAAAAGTAACTGCACTTAGATTTACTCCGGCAATTCAACAAGGAAATGCAGTAAAATGTTGGGTTACTGTACCATTTAACTTTACATTGAAGCAAGAAGGATTTAAGAAGAAAGACGACGAGGAAAAGAAGGAAGAAAAAGAAGAGAAAAAGGAACAACCCAAGAAAGAAGAGAATTAATGTTAATAAATTTTTGTGTGGTTAAAATACCACACATTTTATAATGAAACCTGCTTTAATTATTAATATAGTAACTTCTGTTGTTGTAACTGTTGTAGGTATTTTAATAATTTTTGGAGTTGCAGCACCAGGATTAAGTTTAAACCTTAGAATTACATTTGGAGTGGTCTTTGCGGCTTATGGTGTATATAGATTTCTAAATTTTTTATCAAAAATTAAGATGCAAAAATATAAAGAGGATCATGAAAGAATTGAAGAAGCAAAAGATGAATTACTTAAGAAGAAGATTAAGAAATAGTTTTGTTGCGATATTATTATCCTTTCCTTTTCTCTTCTTTTCAGGTTGTGATTATGGGGAAATAAAATCAAAAGCTACGGTAGGGGAAACAACAATATATGTAGATGAAAATTTAGAACCTTTATTAAATGATTTAAAATCAGAGTTCGAAAGAATCTATAAAGAAGCAAAAGTAAATTTTGTTGTAAAACCTGCAAAGGTTGCAATTGCAGATTTGTTGAACAGAGACCACAAAGTTATATTAGTAGCAAGAGATTTTAATGAAGAAGAAAATAAATTCATTAAAGATGTAAAATTAGAAATTCAAAGATACGAAGTAGCGTTAGATGGAATTGGTTTTATAGTAAACCCTGCTTCCCCTATAGAGCGATTAACATCCTCAGATTTAAAGAAGATATTTACAGGAGAATATAAAAATTGGACTGATATAAAAGTACAAGATGAGGAGCAGAATCAAAAAGCAAAACAATTTTTTAAAGGTAACTTAAATGAGATTAAACTATATATCCAAAGACCTAATTCATCAGCATACGAATTAGTAAAAGATTCAGTATTAGACAAAATGAATTTTTCTGAATCTGCGAGAGTTTGTTCAACTTCAGCGCAATTAATAGAAGGTATCCGAAAACATAAGAATGCAATTGGTTTTGTAAACTTAGCATGGATTTCGATAGGTAATCAGGATGAACAAGATACAACGGTAAGAGGAATAAGAGTTTCAAGAATATATCCTTCAGGAAGACAAACAGATTTTGAAATATTTCATCAAGGGACTGTTGCATATAGAAAATATCCTTACATAAGAAAAGTTTATCTATTCTCCACCGAGTTTGACTTTACAGCAGCATATGGATTTACTACATTTCTACTACACGCTGATGGTCAAAAAGTCATACTAAAAAGGGGTTTAGTTCCTGTTACTCAACCAGTCAGAATAATCAAATTAGAATAATTAAATTATATACTATGGAAAAAATAATAAAATACTTTTTAGTTTTGCTCGTACTACTATTTTTATTTAACAACTTATTTGCTCAGGATAATAAGAAAAAAGGTATTGAAGCAGTTAAAAAAGGTGATTACACAACTGGAATTCAGTTATTAAAAGATGTTGTTAAAAATGATGATGATTATGATGTTAATTATTGGTATGCTTATGCTCTTTTTATGACAGAAAATTATAAAGAAGCAGAAAAATATTTTAAGATTGCTCTTGAAGATGATGATGAAGGAATAGATGCACTTAAATATTTAGGAGATATAAAGGCAATACAAAAAGATTATAAGGCTGCAGATAGTTATTACAAAAAAGCATTGAAAATAAATCCAAATTATGTACCTGTACTTGTATCTCAATCAAAAATTTATCTAGCACAAGGAAAGATTGATGATGCAATTACAATATTAACAAATGCAGAAATTAATGATAAGAATAATGTAGAAATATTAGTAGCTCTTGGAGATGCATATTATGACAGAGAAACATACAAAGTTGCAATAGAAAAGTATAAAAAAGCTTTATCAATAAAACCTAAATATGCACCTGCATTTTACGGATTAGGTAGAGCATACTATAAGTTATATCTTATAACTGACGATGAAGAGAAGAAAAAAGAATATTATAACGAATCGTTTAAATCTTATGAATCCGCAATTTCTGCTGACCCAAAATTTGCAGAAGCATATTATGAAAAAGGATATTTATTATTTATAGTTGGTAGATACAATCTTGCAGAAGATGCTTTTTCAACATATTCCGAACTAAAACCAAATTCTGCGAGAGGGAAGTATTATCTCGCTAGAAGTAAATTTAATCTAAGAAAATACGATGATGCTGAGAAGATATTCCTTGGAATAATAAATCTTGATACTGCATATATTTCAGAATGTTATAGATATCTTGGGAAAATATACAATGAAAAACCATCAAACGATTCAGCTACAGTAGTAGAAAATTATAAAAAGTCTCTAAATTATTATGAAAAAATTAAAGAAAGTGATTTGGATTTAGATGACTATATCAATTTTATAGAAATGTACTCAAATAAATATGTTAAAGATTTTGATAATGCATTGAAATATTATAATAAAGGAGTTGGAGCTTATCCTCAATCTGGAGAATTGGATTTCGAAATGGGGAGAGGATATTTCAACAATGAAATTCTTGAACCAGCTATAACATATTTTGAAAAAGCAATCTCTAAAAATTATAAGAATGGTGCTGTTTATCTATACCTCGGTTTAGCTTATAATTATATAAAAGACTATGAATCAGCAATAAAAAATTTATTAATCTCAACTGAATATAAACCTACAAGTGTGGCATATATATTTATCGCTAAGTCTTATAGAGCTCTTGATGATAAAGATAATGCTATAAAATACTACGAGAAGACTTTAGAAGTAGAACCTGGTAATCAAGAAGCAATAGATGCAATCAAAGTGTTAAAATCGCAAAAGAATGGATAAAATAATTGGCTACATAGAGGAAAATTTCGATCGGTTTGTAAATGAACTTTCGGATTTTCTGAGAATTCCATCAATTAGCAATGATAGTGGTGATAAAAATGAAATTTATCGTTGTGCTAATTGGTTAGTTGAACATTTGGATAGAATTGGTATGCAGAATGTATGTGTTTTTGAAACTAATGGGCATCCTATAGTATATGCAGATTGGTTAAATGCTGGAAGAGATAAACCTACGATATTAATTTATGGGCATTATGATGTTCAACCAGTAGACCCAATTGAATTATGGGAAAATCATCCTTTTGAACCGGTAATAAAAAATAATAAAATTTTTGCAAGAGGTGCTACTGACGACAAAGGACAGGTTATGACCCATATTAAAAGTATAGAATCATATTTGAAGGTAAAGAACAAATTAGATTTAAATATAAAACTTTTAATTGAAGGTGAAGAAGAAATTGGAAGCCCAAATTTTGAGGTTTTTATAAAGGATAATAAGAAACTTTTAGAATGTGACTATGTTGTTATTTCTGATACTGCGATGTATAAAGAAGATTTGCCTTCAATTTGTTATGCTTTAAGAGGATTAGCATATTTTCAAATCAATGTTACTGGTCCAAACAGAGATTTACATTCGGGTTCTTATGGTGGTTGTCTTGGCAATCCTATTAATGTCCTTGCGGAAATAATTGGAAAACTTAAAGATGAAAATGGAAGGATAACAATAGATGGATTTTACGACGATGTTATTGAAATTTCTCAGGAAGAGAGACAGGAATTAGCAAAACTTCCATTCAATAAGAATGAGTTTATGAAAGAGCTTAATGTAAATGAATTGAACGGAGAGATTGGGTATTCACCAGTAGAACAATTAACAGCAAGACCAACTTTAGATTGTAATGGAATATGGGGAGGATATCAAGGAAAAGGAGCAAAAACTATTATTCCTTCAAAAGCATCTGCTAAGGTCTCTGTTAGATTGGTTTCAAATCAAAATCCTGACAAAATTGCAGAATTGTTTACTAATTATGTTAAGAAAATTTGCCCAAATACAGTAAATGTTGATATAGAATATTTACACGGTGGTTATCCTTCTATAACACCAATAAATACAAAAGCGATACGAGCAGCAGCTAAAGCTCTAAAAAGAGCGTACAATGTGGAACCTGTTTTTGTAAGGGAAGGTGGTTCAATTCCTATTGTTAATTTGTTCAAAAAACATCTGAATGCAGATAGTGTATTAATTGGTTTTGGGCTTCCTAATGAAAATGCTCACTCCCCAAATGAAAACTTTGATTTGAAAAATTATTTAAATGGAATTAAAAGCTGTTCATTTTATTATAATGAACTTGCATCTTTGTAAAAAATTTATTATGATTATATATTATGGCAAAAGTTATTAAAAAGACTAAGAAAAAGAAAGATTATATTAATTTAAATCTTAATATATATAATCTTGCAATAATTGGTTTGGGTATTTTGGTAATTATTATTGGTTATATTTTTTTATCAGAGAATTCTGTTGATGGTTTTTTCCCAACAGTTTTAGCTCCTATTTTGCTCGTCTTGGGTTATTGCGTTATAATACCAGTAGGTATTATTATTTCTATTAAGAAAAAAGATACTACAATAAAGACTATTGATGTACCAGTAGAAGATAAGAAAGAAGATATAACAACGGGAACAAGTTCAAATATACAAACGTATTAAAGATTGGGAATGCAACGGTTTCGACGGGATGTAAGAGGATTAAAACTGCATATAGTGTTTGCGACCAACACTTAAAAAAGGTCGTAAAAAAATAAATGCCGATAACTACGCAATGGCTGCTTAATAAAAACTAAGCAACCCATTTTATCACGCTCCCAATCCTGCCGGGATGTGATAAAATGTCGCAAAGGCAGGATAGTCCATTGATAAGTCCAGTATCAATGGATGAAATTTTATTGGACTGGTGATTATGTGGGTTTGTTTGTTAACCTGCTAATCACGAGATTTAATAACAAACTAAATATGTAGATGTTTTAATCGGCTTCATCCCGGACCCGAGTTCGACTCTCGGCATTTCCACAAATTTGATTATCTTCGGCGGGTTTGTTTAGCTTTTTTCTCTGCATATTCAGATACTCTATCCATAAAAGATTTCTTTTTCTTCAATTCATTTTTTGGTTTTTCCTCTTCAGGTTCTTCTTTTTTGAATTTTGTGTTATATATCTGTTGACCTATTGAAAGTAAATTGAATACAAAATAGTACAAGTTCAAACCAGCGGGAAAACTATAAAATAAAAATGTAAGAAGTATTGGCATTAAATAAACCATCATCTTTTGTTTAGGATCCGTTACTGTCATTTTTTGCTGAATAAACATTGTTATACCCATTAAGGTAGCAACACCAGCTATTTGATTAATACCGAAAATTGGAATCTTGAAAGGTAATGTAAGAATTACATCGGGTGTTGATAAATCCTTTATCCACCAAAAGAAATATGCTTGTCTTAATTCTATTGTTGATCTAAAAACTGCAAAGAGTGCGTAAAGAATGGGTAACTGTAATAAAAGTGGTAAACATCCTCCTGCAGGATTAATTTTTTCTTCTCTATATAATTTCATTATTTGGGCATTGGCTTTGTTCGGGTCATCTTTATATTTTTCTCTTATTTTATTTATCTTAGGACTGAGTTTTCCCATTCTTTTCATCGACTCCATTTGCTTTTTGGTCAAAGGATTCAGTAGTATTTTTAAAACAATAGCAAATATTATTATTACTATTCCATAATTTGGAATAAAACTGTGTAAGAATAAGAAAAAAGGTATGATGAAATATTGTGCAATAGGTCTTACAATGAAGTCTAATGGGAACCTCATTGTAAGTTCCAACTCTTTGTTATATGATTTTAATATTTTATAGTCAATTGGAGTTATTATTATCTGAAATGAAGCGGTATCTAATTTCTCATTTTTAATATCCATCCTTACAGCAATTTCGTACATATTTCTTACACCTTCATCTTTAAGCTTTTCTTTTTTCCCACGTAAAAATGCTCCGTCACCTTTTCGGGATAGTGGTATGATGAAGACGCCAAAGTATTTATTTCTTGATGAAACATAATCAGTTGAACCAGAAATCTTTTTCTCATTGTATGAATCAAATCTCTCTGCTGTTAAGGTAGTTATTTCACCTCCCATATATGCGTAGGCTTCGGCAAAAGTAGCTTCTTCATCACTTCGATATTCGGTTAAATTTAATGAGGAACCCCAAGTTACTTCATAATAATCATTAGAGATATATTTATCAGAATTTAAAAGTTCATATTTTACATCGAACTCATATGAGGAAGGATTAAATGTATATATCTTTCTTATAACTTGTGAGCTATCTGAGTTAATTATTAGACTATATATTAATTTGAATTCCTTTTCGTTTTCAATATTAACTTTCTGCCATGGATTATAATTACAAGTGAAGACTAAATCTTTTGAATGAATATTTTTTCCATCTTTAGATGTAAAGAATAGACTTAACTCTTTCTGAGCATTCCAATCAATTAATTGGATTATATCACCGTCCCACTTTTTAAAACCTTTTACAATATACTTTCTAAGTGCACCACCATAATTTGTAAACTCCATATAAACCTTGTCATTTTCAACAATTATGATTTTCTCACCTATAGCATTTGAATCTGCTTTTGAATATTCAACTGATAAATTGAAAAATAGTTTACCATATTTTTCCAGCAATTTAGCATTTATATCAAGTGTATCTTTTTTAACTTCACTTTTTAAACTATCTTTTTTTACTGTATCTTGTTTTAAGGAATCTTTTTGTGTGATTTCTGTTTTTGGTTTATCAATTTGAGGTTTAGGTTTTTGTTGGGACATTATATATACCCATACGATTAATATTACTCCTATTAAAATAAAACCAATAATTGATTTTTTGTCCATAATAAAATTTAATTATTCATTTAAAATTCTTTTTAGGTACGGGATCATATCCTCCTTTAGAAAAAGGATTGCATCTAAAAATTCTCTTAATCCCTAAGATTGATCCTTTTAAAGCACCATATTCTTCCAAAGCATCAATAAAGTAATTTGAGCAAGTTGGTTCGAATTTGCATGATGGGGGAAGTATTGGTGAAATTAAAATTTGATATAACCTTATTAACTTTATAAATATATATCTAATCAATTAATTCTTTATTTAAATATTTTTTTATTTTCTTTAACAAAAATTGGATATCTTCTAATATTAGCTGTAATTTAAAATTTTTCGTATTAATGAACCGTTCATAACCGATATCTGTAAGAGAAAATATCATTGAAAGTTTCATATCATTTGCTAATAGACCACTGAGAATGTTCTTGTTCAATCTGTATGCTTCTCTAATTAATCTCTTAAGTCGATTTCTTTTAACTGCTTTAGGTATTTTTTTTCTAGAAATTAAAATTCCGAACTTAATTGGTGAACCTCTAAATTTAGGAGTTTTATTTATTTTATCTTCATCTTTTTCAATTTTGAAAAAAACTCTGACATTGTTACATGAAAAATTAATTGAGGAATGTAATATTTTGCTATATATTCTAAATCCTCTTAATATTTCTTTTTTAGGAAGTTTGTAATTTATATCCACTTTGATTATGTGATGTTACTTACGTGTAAATTCATCACTTACAGTGAGTTTTTTTCGCCCTTTTTTTCTTCTTCTTGCTAATACTTTTCTACCATTTTTGGAAGACATACGGTTTCGAAAACCGTGTTTATTTTTCCTTTTTCTATTACTGGGTTGGTATGTTCTTTTCATATGAAATTAATAATTTTCAAATAAATTTTTAAAAATAATTTTTATCTTTTTTTTTTACAAGGTATTAGTTGATTCCTGTTTGATTGTATTATTTTTATAAGAAATTTTCTTTCTATTATAAATTAACAATAATACACCTAATATAATCATTACAATCGAAATTAATTGAGCTTGTGAAAGATTTAATATTACTTTAGGATTTCTCCTGATAAATTCTACAAGGAATCTCCCAATTCCCGTTAAGATTAAGTAGTAATAAAATAATTGACCGTAATATTTTGTTTTCTTTCTAATTAGCCATAAGATAATAAATATTATTATTGCATATCCTAATTCATATAATGGGGTAGGATGAACAAGTTCACCTGGTGTAGTTGGTACTATTCCTTTTGAATATTCACAACCTAAAAATTCCCAGAAAGTATTATTCACTTGCATTCCATAACAACCGTCACCAGAAAGATGACAACCAATTCTTGCTATTCCATAACCAATAGTAGCACCTGGTACCATAGCATCAATTATTTGTAAGAAGTTAAGTTTTTTGAACTTTACATAAAAATATATAAGAACGATTGCTAATATCAGTCCACCGTAGAAAGTTAATCCAGCAGGCGAAAGTAAATCTGAGCTGAGTAATGATTTTATTGAAGCACCTTTACCAAAATTCCATTCCTCAAGGAGATAAAATATTTTGCCTCCAACAATTCCTCCAATAATAGCAAGTATTGTTATTATAACGCCAATATTCTCATCTAACTTCATTCTTCTTAATTCTCTTGTGAAAATATAACTACCAATTAAAAATGCTAATCCTAACATTAATCCATAACTATAAACAGGAATACCGAATATTTCGAATAACTTTGGGTGCATTTTCTCTATTCTTTAATTATTAGTTCTAAAAATGTTTTTTTGGGTTCTTCTAAAACTGTAATTTTATTAATTGAAATATTGATTTTGTAAATAATAGGATTCTTACCATTTCTGAATAACTTCAATTGATAGGTATCATATAGAAAATCATAAAATTTAAATGTATAACTAGCATGTCCTGATTGGGAAAAGTCAACTACAGGGGCAGATAATCCTTCTACATTGAATTCAATAATTCTCTTGTCATTGTAAATATTCTTCTCAACATTTATTGTGTATTTAAAATTTCTAAAAATTTTAACCGTTCTGAAATCAAAAAGAATATAATATCTTTTTAGGATAATGTCATATTCATAACTAATAAATAATTGATATTCATATTTTAATTTCGGTGCTCTTACCTGCTTTGTACGCATACTTACTTATAATCTTCAATGTTTATATATTCTAATTGATTTAAGTCAATTACGAATTCTTTTCCATCCTTCATTCTTTTAATTGTTGCTTTATTGGTATTAAGTTCATCTTCTCCAATAACAATAGTATATTCTGCATTTATTTTATTTGCTTCTTTCATTTGTGCTTTTATACTCCGATTTAAAAAATCAGTGTCACACATTAAGTTTCTATCTCGTAATTTAATTATAGTTCTGAGTGTATATTCTTTTGCTTTTTCGCCGTAAGTTACAAAATAAATACTTATAGGTTTTTCAATTGGGTAGTTATAATTGCTTTTTTCTATGAGAACCATAAATCTTTCAATTCCGCATGCAAAACCTATTGCTGGGGTTGGTTTTCCTCCTAATTCCTCAATTAAATTATCATATCTTCCACCTCCGATGACAGCATTTTGTGAACCTAACTCTTCCGATACTATTTCAAATGTTGTCGATGTATAGTAATCAAATCCTCTTACTAAATTATAATCTATTTCATATTGAATATTTATATTACTCAGTGCTGAAAGTAAATTTTCAAAATGTTGTTTTGTTTTTTTGTTCAAATAATCATAAAGTTTTGGTGCAGATTTTAGGATTTCGATTTCGTGTTTTTCTTTTGTATCTAAAATTCTTAAAGGATTTTTTTCCAATCGTGTTTTACTTATTTCGGTTAATGAATCAAAATGTTTTAGTAAATATTTCTTCAATTCCTGTAAAAATTCTTTTCTCTCTTCTGGTGTACCAATAGTATTAATTTTTGTCTTAATATTTTTTATACCAAACTTCTGAAGAATTTTAACAGCTAAGGAAATCATTTCAGCGTCAATTAAAAAACTATCACTACCTATTGCTTCCGCTCCAAATTGTGAAAACTCTCTAAATCTACCTGCTTGTGGTCTTTCGTGCCTATACATATTTGCAATGTAGAATAGTTTTACAACTCCAGGTAGATTATCAAGATTATTCTCAAGATATGCACGAATTACAGGAGCAGTCATTTCTGGTTTTAAAGTAAATTCATTATTATGAAATGAATACATTTCCTTCGATACGACATCAGTGTAATCCCCAATACCACGCTTGAAAAGTTCGGTTTTTTCAAAAGTAGGTGTTCTAATTTCTTTATAATTATAACAAGAAAAAAAATTAACCAATATATTTTCTATATGTCTTCTTTTGAAACATTCGTCAGGTAGTAAATCATTTGTTCCTGTGGGTTTTCTTATAAGTTCTTTTTTCATAAATTATTTTAAAAATAATCATTTAGTTATACAGATTAAAGCCAAAAATATTAAGATAATAACCAATATTTTTGAATTTAGTTTACAGTTAATTAGTCTTATATTTGAAGAATATTTATTAATTAAAAATTTGTTAATTATGGATAAATTTGAATTTCACGATAAGTTCATAGACCGCCATATAGGACCTGGCGATTTTGAAATTAAAGAAATGTGCGAAACTGTGGGGGTAAATTCTCTCGACGAATTAATTGACCAAACAATTCCAAAAGAGATAAGGTTGGATAATGAATTAGAGTTACCTGAACAGTTAAGTGAATTTGATTATCTGAAAAAAATAAAAGAGATAGCTTCAAAAAATAAAATATTTAAATCATATCAAGGACTTGGATATTATCCAACAATTTTACCAAAAGCAATTCAAAGGAATATTTTGGAAAATCCTGGTTGGTATACTCAATATACACCATATCAAGCAGAAATATCACAAGGTAGATTGGAAGCACTTATTAACTTTCAGACTATGATTGTTGACCTAACAAAATTACCTATTGCTAATGCATCGTTATTAGATGAAGGAACAGCGGCTGCCGAAGCCATGATTATGTGTAATAATGTAAAAAAGAATAAAAATGCAACTAAATTTTTTGTTTCAAATAAATGTTTTCCACAAACTATAGATGTCATTTTAACAAGAGCAGAACCATTAGGAATTGAAGTAGAAATAGGAGATATAAATAAAGTACAGTTGAATGAAAATTATTTTGCTGTTATCGTTCAATATCCTGATTTAAATGGAGAAGTAAATGATTACAAACAATTTTTTGAAATTGCACATAGTAAAGGTATTTATACTATTACTGCAGCAGATATAATGTCACTTATTCTATTAACACCCCCTGGTGAATTCGGTTCTGATGTTGCAGTGGGTAGTACTCAGAGATTTGGAGTTCCAATGATGTTTGGAGGTCCTCATGCAGCATATTTTGCCGCTAAAGATGAATTTAAAAGATTTTTACCAGGAAGAATCATTGGTGTTTCTATTGATAAGTTTAACAATATTGCATATAGAATGGCTCTCCAAACCAGAGAACAACATATTAAAAGAGAGAAAGCAACGAGTAATATTTGCACCTCTCAAGTTCTGTTAGCAATAATTGCAGCTATGTATGCGATTTATCATGGACCCTGTGGTTTAACTGCAATTGCGGATAGAATTCATAAATTAACAATACTTCTAAACGATAAATTGAAAAAGCTTGGATTCAATCAGAAAAATAATTTATACTTTGACACTTTATTATTTGAATTTGATAACCAAAAAGTTATTGAAGAAATTAGGAGTAGAGCAGAAAACAAATATGTTAATTTTAGATATATAGATAATAAAATAGGAATTAGTATTAATGAACAAACAACGATAGAAGACATAAAAGAGATAATAGAAATTTTTATTGGTAAAGAAATTGATTATAATCTGAATGAAGAATATTCAAATATAAAATATAATTATCCTGAAAACTTAAAAAGAAGTTCAACATTCTTGACTCATCCTGTGTTTAACAAATATTATTCCGAAATGGAATTTATGAGGTATGTCAAGTCTTTAGAGAATAAAGACTTATCCTTAACTGGTTCGATGATACCACTTGGTTCGTGCACAATGAAATTAAATGCTGCTGTTGAAATGGTAGCTGTAACTTATCCTGAATTTACAGAGATACATCCATATGCTCCGAAGGAACAAACTGAAGGATATCAACAATTAATTAGTGAACTTGGTGAGTATTTGTGCAAAATAACTGGATTTAAAGGAATTACATTCCAACCAAACTCTGGAGCACAAGGTGAATACACTGGTTTAATGATGATAAGAAAGTACCATATTTCAAAAGGAGAAAAGAACAGAAATGTTGTTCTTATACCTCATTCTGCTCATGGCACAAATCCTGCAAGCGCTGTGATGGCGGGAATGAAAGTAGTTGTTGTTGAATGTGATGAGCTCGGGAATATAGACATAAAAGATTTGGAGAAGAAGGCTTTCGAGAATAAAGAAAATCTTGCTGCCTTGATGGTTACATATCCATCTACGCACGGTGTATTTGAAGAGAATATTGTAGAAATTTGTAATATCATTCACAAATATGGTGGTCAAGTATATATGGATGGTGCAAATATGAATGCACAAGTTGGATTAACATCACCAGCAAAAATTGGGGCTGATTGTTGTCATTTGAATTTACATAAAACCTTTGCAATTCCACATGGTGGTGGTGGTCCTGGTGAAGGACCAGTAGCAGTAGCAGAACATTTGGTAGAGTTTTTACCAGGACATTTTTTCACAAATTCCAACAGTAAATTGAAGGCTGTTTCTTCTGCTCCCTATGGAAGTGCTGGCATTTTATCAATTTCTTACGCATATATTCTTTTATCAGGTAAGGAAGGTTTGAAAAAAGCTACTAAAGTTTCAATACTAAATGCAAATTATATAAAAAGTAGGTTAGAAAAATATTATAAAGTTCTTTATACTGGTAGTAAGGGTAGGGTAGGGCACGAGTTAATTTTTGATTTAAGAGATTTTAAACATAAAATAAAAATAGATGCAATTGATGTAGCTAAAAGATTAATGGATTACGGATTTCATGCTCCAACTGTTTCCTTCCCAGTTCCAGGTACTTTGATGGTAGAACCTACAGAAAGTGAATCAAAATATGAACTTGATAGATTCTGTGATGCAATGATTTCTATTAGAAAGGAGATACAAGAAATAGAAGAAGGAAAAGTAAGTGATGATGATAACTTATTAAAGAACGCACCTCATACAGCGATAGAAATATCTTCTGATGAATGGAAGCATCCATATAGTAGAATGAAAGCTGCATTCCCTGTAGAAAATCTAAAAAGAAATAAATTCTGGCCTTCAGTTAGTAGAATTAACGATGCTTATGGTGATAGAAATCTTGTTTGCACGGCACCATATACAGAGAAATAATTTATTGATTTTTGTATTAAAAGAGATGATTATATGTCTACGATTAATAGAAATTAACTTCTATTGACCTAAATAAGTTCTGTTATATTTGAAACGAAATAGATAAAAAATTTATTTAATCCTTTTATTCACACTAAATCTAAATACGCATTAAAGAATTATTAAACAATATATTCAAAAAATTAAAGTTGCGAATGAATAATTAAAGTGTAAGAATCTTTTATAAAATCACCTTCTCTTTTTTAAAAAAATTAAATACCCAACTAAAATTTCAGTTTTTAAAAGTTTAGGATTACTTAATAAATCTCATTATATTAAGTATATTAATTTAAAAATATTAAAAATAATTGTATTTTAATTAAAGGATTTAAATGTACAGATCAGGTAATTTATATATTAAGAAAAATATTGTGTATGATTAAATATTTAATGAGTTCTATTAAAAGTAAAAAATCATTTTACATATTTTTAATAGTATTATCACTTTTAAATGTAGTCCTAATTTTATCAATAAGACTTCTACCTTTTATTGATTTACCATTCCGTTTAGCGGTTGCTACTATTTATAAATATATTGATAATCCCAATTATATCTTTTCCCATTACTATTATATACCAAATGTTTTTAAATCGAATATTTTATATACAATTTTTGTTAGTAGTCCAATTTTTAATGATGTAGAACTTGGGAGTAAAGTATTTTTTGTAATATATATAATATTACTTCCTTTATCAGTTTATTTATTAATAAAGTATATTAAGGGGAATGTTTGGTTTACTTTATTTTCATTTCTTTTTATTTATAATCACAATTGTCACTGGGGATTTACAGATTATGTGTTTTCAATTCCAGTTATAATATTGGGGATAATATTTATTATAATTCAATTCAAAGAGTTTAAATTATATTACATACCTATAAATTTTCTATTTATACTTCTAATTTTTTTTACTCATTTTCAAGCAGCATTATTTTTCCTACTTTTTTATTCAATAATATCCATTTCATATTTTAAATATAATTTAAGATTTTCTTTATTAAATTTTTTCGGAATATTTCTTGTGTTAATCTTGATGTATTTTGTATATAAATTAGATTCTAATGATGCGTATATAGATTTAAAAGATTACTTAGTGAATTATTATTTCCATTATTACCCAATTAGTATACTTAAAAGAATTCAGATAATTTTCATAAATGATAATTATCATTGGTATAAAGAACCTTACGGAAGCATAGTTGCAGCAATAATTTCATTTGTTTTATTTTTACCTTTTATATTTAGAATATTATATAATAAAAAGTTCAAAACCAAAATCAACAGGAGCGATAAAGCGGATTATATTATTAAAGTTTTTATTATAATTTCCACTGTTCTGTATTTTATTCTACCCGAAGATATGCCAGGACAGAATATTATATACCAAAGGTTTTCAATTTTTATTTGGTTAGGGTTAATAGCATTATTTAGTAAGATTGTAATGCAGGAAAAATATATCTTAAGATTACATACAATACTTATAACAACCTTATTGCTATTTAACCTAATGGTATTTGAATATTTCATTTCTTTTAATAAAACCTGTAAAAATTTTACTCCTGAAATTTTTAATGGTTTAAAAGATACAGATAAAGTTTATGGTTTATTCTTTGACCCTTATTTTAGAGAGCGTCCTATATTCATTCATTATCATAACTATTACACAATATGGAATAAAGGAATATCAGGTGGTTTTGTTGATTACAGATTTAGTTTTATCCGAAGAAAAACTGATTTACAAAATCTTCCACCGCATAACCCATGGGCAGGGAATTTAGAAAATTACAATAATGAATATACGCACATTGAGTATATTCTAAGCAGAAGTAAAGATAAACATATTAATGTAGATAATTTCCATATAATAAAAGAAATTGATGAATGGCTTTTATTTAAGAATTCAAAAATGAATAATAAATAAATCATAATTTTTGTAATTTGAGTTTTAAATTATAAAATAAGAAATAAAATTTGAAAGTGTTTAATAAAAAATTTTTTTGGGTAGCAATAAATTTCTTATTACCTTTCATAGTATATATAAAAACATTAGCACCAGATGTTTTTTTTGTAGATGCGGGTGAACTGGCAACTGCTTGTGCTAAACTTTGCATAGCACATCCAACAGGTTATCCATTATTTACAATATTAGGAAAAGTTTTTGCTTTATTACCTTATGGTCAGGAAGTATATGTAATGAATGTAGTGACTGCTTTTTACACTGCAATTTCTATATCTATTTATTTCTTTTTTTCTGCATTCTTGATAAGACTAGTAATCTTTTTCAAAAACCATAATACAAGTAAAACAAGCAACAAATTACACTTAGAAAATTATCAAATATATTTCATTGCAACAGTTTCAGCTTTGATTTTGGCATTTTCAAGAACATGGTGGGATACTGCAACTTCAATAGAAGTATATAATCTTCATAAAATATTTTTAGTTTTATTAATTTTTACTTTATATAAAGCAATATTTAATCAATTTTTATATCCTTATAAAGAAGATAATAAAGAAAAATATTGGATTCTTTTTGCTTTTCTTTTAGGGTTAAGTTTTGGTAACCATCTATCAACTTTATTTCTATCAATAGGAGTGATTTATTTATATTTTGCTTATAATGGTTTCTCTAAGATTTCTTTCATAAGAATACTGATTCTTGCAATTCCATTTCTTGCAGGATTATCAATATACATATATCTTTTTTTGAGAGCTGAAAGTGCTCCAATATCTTGGGGGTATCCTCATAATTGGGAAAATTTTATTAGACATGTGAGTGGTAAACAATTTAGTGTTTGGATGTTCAAATCAATTGAAACAATGAAGAAACAATTTGTTCACTTTGTTAGCATTTACCCAATTGAATTCTCGATACCGTTATTTTTTTTGATAATAATAGGAATAATTAAATCTTTTATTTCAAACTATAAATTATTCTTTTTTCAATTTTTACTTTTTGCTTTTTCTATTCTATATGGTATTAATTATGATATTTATGATATAGATTCTTATTTCTTACTTGCATTCCTTGTTTCTTCAATGTGGATTTTATACGCTCTATTATTTTTTGTTGAAATTATAAAAAAATATAAATTACAATTCTCTTTTATTTACATTCTTTCTATTCTCCCATTACTTCCCTTGATTACTAATTATAGCTCAAATGATGAAAGTGACAATTATTATGTTAAGGATTATATGTTTAATGTATTCAACTCTGCTAAACCAAACTCCATTATAATGTCTACTCAATGGGACTTTTGGGTATCTGCTTCCTGGTATTATCAATATGTGAAAGGCATCAGACCCGATGTTATTGTCATTGATAAAGAATTACTTAGACGGATGTGGTACTTAAGACATATCAAAATTCATTTCCCCATTGTATACGAAAGGACGAAAAAAGAATTTGATGCTTATGAAGCAGAGTTAATTAAATTTGAAAAATATACGGATAGATATCTTGAACCAAAAACAGATTTTGATAAAAAGGAACTGGAGAAAATTAGATATGCTTTCTTAAATTTCTTAAATGCTTTAGTAGATAACTTTCCTGATAAAAATTTCTATACTACTTATGATATTGAAGATGTAAATGTTCCATTTGAAAAATTTGGTAAAGACTATGTTCGATTACCAGAAGGATTACTTGTTAGATATAGTAAGCAGAAAGAATATGACAGTAATTATGTAGACCCTGATTATAAAATTCGAATCACGAATAGTACAATTTATTATTATGAATTTCTAATGAGAAATTATTATAGAGCACTTTTGTATAGAGTAAATTATCTGATGAATTATGAGCAGTATGATAAAGCGGAAGAGCTTTTAAAAATAGCAACAGATATTGAAAAAGGTTCAGATAAAAATATTAAGCCACACGAGAGACAAACGCAAATAACTCTGAAAAAAATTAAAGAATTAAGAGAATTGAAAAATCAAAAATAATTGAAATTTTTCATATTCATTTTACTTAATATATTTGTTACAACTTTATTAAAATCAAGTGAGTTAGATTCAATAATTAAAGTTGATTCTAATAGATATTCTGATTATATAATTAACAAGATAACAATTAAAGGTAATAATATCACAAAAGATGAAGTAATATTAAGAGAATTACATTTATTTACAGGGAGCAAATACGATTCATTATTGTACAATGAAGATTTGAATAATTTAAACAATCTAAATATTTTTAATAGGGTTAAATTGTATTTTAATCAAGATTTTAGTAATAAAAGTCTCGAATATATTATAGAAGTTGAAGAATCACCCAATATATTACCTGTACCACAAGGTGGTATGAAGGAAGGTAGTATAAAAAAAATTTGGGCAGGTATTAACTTTCAGTGGAAAAATTTCAGGGGGATGAACGAAACTCTTGGTTTAAATTTTGGTATTGGTTATGAACCTTTTGTATCATTATTTTATTATAATCCATGGATTGGAATGAAAGAACACTTTTTCACCAAGATGAGTTTTACATTCAACAAGAATGTAAATAAAATTTTTCTTGATACATCAAATTTTTTTAAGGATAATGCGTTGGAATATTACATATTCAGATATATACCTGAATTATCAATAGGGAAGTATCTATCTAAATATTTTCGAATATCTGCAAATGTATCGTACAATATATATATGATATCTTCACCAGAAATTATTTCCAGCTTATTAAAAAGGAAAAGTGAAAAATACACAAGACTGTCTTTCTCTTTGAATTATGATAAAAGAAATGACATAAATTACACTACTCATGGTACTTATTTAGATTTTTCATATAATAGATTAGGTATATTTTCTGAAAGAATCCAGTTTAATAAAATTGAGTTAAATATTAAAAAATTCATTCCAATAAGAGTTATTAAAGATTATTTCGTTTCATATTCAATTTGGATAAGATTAGCGAATATATTTGGAAATAAACCCCCTGACTATCTTTTAGAAGTTTACGGTTACGATTTGTATGTTAGAGGATGGAAAGAATATTTATTTAAAGGGGAAAACTCTTTAGGTATATTTTCAGAATTCAGAATACCAGTAATAAAACCATTTTATGTAGATGGTAAGAAACATTTCATCATAAAAAGTATACCATACTTCAGGAATTTTAGTTATGAATATGGATTATTTCTAACAACTTTTTTCGATATTGGAACAGTATACAACAGAAATATCAATATATCGAACCTCTCTTTTAAAAATGGTTACGGTATTGGGTTAAATTTACTTTTACCATTTAATTTTATTGTTAGAGTTGATTTTGCATTAAATAAAGATATAGAAAAATTTAAATCGAGATTTTCTTTTGATTTAAACCCATCTTTCTAATATGGAATATTATGTATATGATAAAATATCAATAAAACAAAATAAAATAATCATTGATGATATTGGTCTTGTAAAACATTTATATACAGTTTTAAGAAAAAAAGTCGGTGATATAATTGAAATTACAGATGGAAAAGGGAACCTTTTTAAAGGTAAAGTAATTATAATTAATAAGTACAGAATTGAGCTAGAAGTTCTTAATATAGAAAAAAATAAAAAGGATGTTGATGTTAACTTGACTTTGTTTCTTTGTCAATTAAGAAACATTTCGAGATTTGAGTTTGCTGTAGAGAAATCAGTTGAATTGGGAGTAAGCAGAATAATACCTGTTATAACAGAAAATACCGTTTCGAAATCTCCTCTCTCTGAAAATAGGATTAATAGATTAAGAAGCATAATAAAATCAGCAACAGGGCAATCTCAAAGAACAAATATCCCCGAAATATGCAGTTCAATATTTTTAAAAGATATTAATAAATATGCAGCCGATGGAGAAAAAATCGTAATGTATGAATTTGCTGAATATGAAAATAATATTGAATTGAAATTTGAAAATTATAAAATCAATTTGTTAATAGGACCAGAAGGAGGATTTGATGAAAAAGAAATCGAATTTTTAGTGAAAAATAATTGGAGAACATATTCACTTGGGAAAAGAAAAATTAGAGCTGAAACTGCTGCAATAATATCCGTTTATGAAATAATTAATCATTCAAAAATTAAAAAATAAAACTATGAAAAAGACTTTAATGTTTTTACTACTAATTGTTTTAATACCGTTTATTACTGCTAATTCTCAATTTGATAATTGGTCTTTTCAATTGGGACTTGGAATTTCTGAACCAATGAATGAATTAAAAGGAGAGTCACCATTTATTTATGTACCAAAATGGACAGGATATTGGTTAAATTATAATACAACACCACCGTCCTTAGATAGTACGATACTCTATAATATTATATTAACTGATTCTACAAATTTCATGAAACAAAATTATGGGGTTGGAACTGGATTCTCAATAAATGGTGCGGCAAAGGTTAATATAGATAAATACAACACCTTTAGAGGAATTATAACATTTGGTTTTAGTTCATTCAATTCATTTAGGGCAGATAAATCTGGTCAAAGTCCTTTTCCAACAAATCAAGGTTTCCAAACTGTGTCAGTAACTTATTCTAATTCGTTCACTGCATTCGGATTAGGACTTGGCCTTGAAGTTGCACCTACTTCATTTACAAAAGTTTTCACTCCTTATTTTGGAGCAACATTCAATTTCAATTTCTTTAGTGCTAACCTAACAAGATCATATGGTCGTGATAGTTTAAAAGCAGATTTTGGACCCGAATTTAGACTTGGGGCTGCATTTCATGGTGGACTCGAACTAAAAGTATCAAAAGGAATTGACATCGTAGCAGGTGCAAGATACGACCTTGGGAATTTACTTTTGAAGAATACCCGTTCTGGTCAGCAAGATGCTATAAATTATGGAAAGACAAATCTATCTTTAAATGATGAAGAAGGACAATATTATTCTAATTTACACGACCCAAATGGAGTTAATAAAACTTTTTATGCTAAGAAAAAATCTATTAATTGGTTAACATTTTTTATAGGACTTAATTTTTATCCAAGCGAACTTACTCCTAAAGAGAGAAAATAAGTGTAGTTCTTTAATACATACTTTTTATGGTAATATCAATTCATCAATTTGAGATGAAAGCAATGATCATTATGATTGTGTTTATTGCTGTGTTAATAAATGATACAGCACGTGCACAAAAAGCATATTTGGATAGATATTATTATGAAACTCAATTTTATGATTATGCCAGATTAACTGTCATTACTCCAATAAAGTATGATGGTTTGAATTTAACAATTATATTAACAAATAAGAAAGGGGATTTAATTAAAGAATTATATAACAAAAAGATTTTTAATTATAATTACAATTTGGAAATATATATAAATTTTAATGAACTAAATCTTCAAACTGGAATTTATAGAATTATTGTAATGTGGGGAGATAGTTTTAAGATAAAGAAAAAATTTATGTTGATTAGAAATTAATTTGGGAATTACAAATTTATTTTAATAACATGAATAGGATTATTAATATTAATCCAGTAATTGCTAAAATAGCATAATCTTGAAAAATACCTGTTTGAACTTTACGCCAGACTATGGAAAGAAAACCAAAGTATTTCGCAATATAATTAATAAACCCATCAATTATTTTTATATCTGCAATTTTCCAGAGTATTTTGTCAGAAATATTATAAACAGGTTTTACAATTGTTTCTTCATATAATTCATCGATATAATATTTATTCTCGAGAATTTTTTCAAAATCATTTGCTTCTTCAAAGGATTCTTTGCGTGAATATTTTCTGGATGCTAACACTATGGCAATAATGGAAACCAAAACAGAAACAATAATAATTATCATTTCAGTAGATAAACTTATTTCAGGCAAAGCAAGTCTTGATTCTTTCATATATACAGTTCGCTCAAAAACTGGTTTGAGAAATGTATCCAAAAAATTAGTTAATCCCAAATAATGTGGATGGGATATTACACCACCAATTATTGATAAAAATGCAAGTACTAATAACGGTATGGTCATTACAGCTGGTGATTCATGAGGATGAATTTTTTCGGTATCATATCTTGGTTTACCATAAAAAGTTAATGAAACTAATCTAAACATATAATATGCAGTAAATGCAGCAGCTAGAAGTAATATTAAAAAGTAAATTAAACCATTATTTGAATATAAATTAAATAAAATTTCATCCTTACTAAAAAAACCTGATAGGGGAGGGATTCCAGAAATAGTTAAAGCACCTATAAGAAATGTCCAATATGTGATTTTCATATGTGGTTTTAAACCGCCCATTTTTGTAACATCTTGCTCTCCAGCCATTGCATGAATTACACAACCACTACCAAGGAAAAGCAAAGCTTTAAAGAATGCATGAGTAACAAGATGGAATAGAGCTGAAACATAAGCATAAGCACCGAGTGCAACAAACATAAAACCAAGTTGTGAAATAGTTGAATATGCTAGAATTTTTTTAATATCATTTTGTCTTAATGCGATTGATGCAGCAAGTAAGGCAGTTAAAATCCCTATGACAAGAACAATAGCAGAAGCAGTAGGGGACATAACATAAAGTAAAGATACTCTTGAGATTAGATATACTCCAGCAGTAACCATTGTTGCTGCATGTATTAGTGCTGAAACAGGAGTTGGACCTGCCATTGCATCAGGTAACCAAACGAAAAGGGGAATTTGAGCAGATTTGCCAACAGCGCCAAGTAAAAGTAAAAGTGCAATTGATGTAAAAATTGGTGCATCATAACTTAACCCAAAACTTAATAGTGTATTATTAAAATTTGTTATACTTAAACTTCTAAAATTAGCAAAAATTAAAAGCATTGCAATTATAAAACCAAAATCACCAATTCTATTTACAATAAATGCTTTTTTTGCAGCATCGCCAGTGAATTTCTTTTCGTACCAGAATCCAATTAGAAGATAAGAGCATAAACCGACACCTTCCCAGCCTAAAAACATTAAAAGGAAACTCTCAGAAAGGACCAGTATTAACATTGCAAAAATAAACAAGTTCATATAGGCAAAAAATAAAGCGAAGTTCTCATCTTTATGCATATAACCAATAGAATAAATATGAATCAGAAAACCAACACCAGTAACAACTAAAATCATTAAAACAGATAAAGGGTCTATGAGAAATGAAATTTTTACATCAAATAATCCTGTAGATATCCAATTAAAATAAGTAACTATAATTTTTCTTGAATCTTCTTGTAATTTCAAGATTTCAAATAGCGAGAGAATTGAAACAATAAAGGAAATAAGTACGACGAAAGATGAAAAATAACCTATTATTTTTTCTGATTTTATTCTTTTACCAAATAAAGAATTGACAATAAATCCAATTAAAGGTGCAATAAAAATTAAATAGAAATAATCTACCATTTTAATATATTGATTTCATCTATATTTACAGTGTCCTTATTTCTGTATAGTGCTATTATGATTGCAAGACCAACAGCAGCTTCAGCAGCAGCAACTGCCATGATAAAAAATACAAAAATTTGTCCTTCATATTTTCCCAAATATGAGGAAAAAGCAATTAGCGATAAATTTACGGAGTTTAACATTAACTCAATAGACATAAAAATTATTAATGCATTTCGTCTAACTAAAACCCCGATAACACCAATAGAAAAAAGTGCTATACTTAATATTAAAAATTCATTTACACTTATCATAAAGCAAAAATATAGAAACTATAATTAAAAATAAACCATTTAAATAATTAAAAAAGCTTATCGTTGTTAATAACTCAACCCATAATTGTGTTATATAATATATATTATGTAAAGTAATAAATACATAAAATTGTTAATAAAATTTTAATAATATATTCCCTATCATTTTTATATGTTTATATCGTTCAATAATATAGTTATTTTTGAATGTGAAGCTAATTGACCGATATATCTTAAAACATTTTATTATTAATTTTTTATTTGGGATTCTTTGTTTTATTATAATTTTTATATTAGTAGATTTATTTGAGAACTTAGACAAATTCATCGATAATAACATACCTCTTGAATCTGTTTTATATTATTATTATTTATTTTTACCTGAAATTATTAAATTAATCACACCTTTATCAATATTGCTTGCATCATTATTTACCATAAGCAGATTCATTAATTTTTCGGAATACACAGCAATGAAATCAGCTGGTATAAGCATTTATCGTTACCTTTTACCAATTTTGATTTTTGGAATAATACTGACGGGATTTTTTATTTATTTTAATGGCTGGATTGTTCCGAAAAGCAATTCAAAAAAATTCGAATTTGAAAGGGTCTATCTTAAGAGGAATATTGTGAGCAATCAAGTAATGAATTTACATTTTCAGGATAAAAACCGTATTATAAGTATCGGACATTATGATAAGTTTACAGAATCCTGTTATAACATAACTATTGCTGTATTCAACCCTGATACACTTACTCAACTTGATTATAGAATAGATGCGAAACAGATGTTATGGGATAAGACAAGAAAAGATTGGCAATTAATATCTCTTTTTCAACGACAATTTTTTAAGACAGGACAGGAAAAAATACAATTTTATTCCACCAAATACATTTCAGAAATAGAATATCTCAAAAAAATTAATTTAACACCTGATTTAATATTTAAAAGACAGTTAAAACCAGAAGAATTAAACCTACAGGAATTCAAAGCTTTTATTGATAATTTAAAGGAAAGTGGTTTGGATACGACTAAGAGTGAAGTAGATTATTATTCACAGATCTCATTTCCATTTTCTATTCTTGTAACTATTATTTTTGGAGTGTCAGTTTCGTCAAATAGAAGAAGAGGTGGAGCTGCATTACAGTTTGGTATAAGTATAATCGTATGTTTTATATATCTTGGATTTGTTAAAATCTCGCAATCTTTTGGATACAATGGCGATATTAGTCCTATACTCACAGCATGGTTAGCTAATATTACCTTCTCAGCAATATCTATTGTTAATTTTTATCGACTACACAGATATTAATTTATTTTCTTCTCTTCAGGTTTATTTGGTATTTGAAAACCGAATCCACCTTGATTTAATTGTGGGTTCAAATTGATTTCACCAAATTGTTTTTCAAAGCGCTCTATATTTTCCTTCAATGCTGCCAAAAACATTTTTGCATGCTGTGGTGTCATAATAATTCTTGAGTGCACTTTAGCTTTTGGAATTCCCGGTAGAACTCTTGTAAAATCTATAATAAATTCTGCTGGAGAATGCGAAATAATAGCAAAATTTGAATAATTACCTTCAGCTTCTTTTTCTCCTAATTCAATATTAATTTGTTGTGGTTGTTGCTGTTGTTGATTCATATTGTTTTTTTTTAATAATATAATGTAATTATAATTATTTTTCAAATTTAAATTAAATCATAAAATCTTGATTAAGTCGTTCATAATAAATAACTTTGTATAAAAAAAGTATATCATGAGCTTACTTGTTGTTGGTTCAATAGCATTAGATACAATAGAAACTCCTTTTGGCAAAAGAGAATATATTTTAGGTGGTTCAGCTTCATTTATATGTTTAACATCAAGTTATTTTACAAAAGATATAAGAATGGTTGGAATTGTAGGTTATGATTTTCCAAAGGGTGAAATTGATTTTTTTAGGTCTAAAGGTATTGATACATCGGGAATAGAAATCTCCCCTATTGAAAAAACATTTCATTGGTATGGCAAGTATCACGATGATATGAATACAAGAGATTCTATCGTAACAGAATTAAATGCGTTTGAAAAATTTAACCCTATAATACCAGAGAATTTCAGGGATAGTGATTTTATCTGTATAGGAAATGTTGACCCAAGAATTCAGAAAAGTATAATATTACAAATAAAGAGTCCAAAAATTATTATGATGGACACTATGAATTTCTGGATTGAAGGAAAATTAAATGAATTGCTAGATACATTAAAATTCGCAAATATATTGGTAATTAATGATTCAGAAGTCAAATTACTTACAAAAGATAGTAACATCATATCAGGTGGTAGAAAGATTTTTGAATTAGGTCCTGAAATAATAATAATTAAAAAAGGAGAACACGGTGCAATATTAATGACAAAAGAAGAAATATTCACAGTACCAGCAATACCATTAGAAAGGATAGTAGACCCAACTGGAGCTGGAGATACTTTTGCTGGTGGATTAATGGGCTGGCTTCATAGGACAAAAGATCTTTCCTTTGAAAATTTAAAATTAGCTGTTGTGATGGGAACTGTTATGGCATCTATTGCAGTTGAAGATTATTCAATTGATAATCTGAGAAATGTAGAAAAAGAAGAAATAAACAAAAGAATAAACAAATTACATAAAATCAGTAATTTTAACAGGATAGAATTAAACTAAAATGCCCTACTCTGAAACCGAAAGTATAGTTTTGAAGAAATTTAGATATGGTGATACAAGTTTAATTGCTACACTATTTACAAAAGAATTTGGAAAATTTAATGCAATCATAAAAGGTGCTAGAAGCATAAAGTCGAAATATTCCGGAATTTTTGACCCAATAAATCATATTAAAATAATATTAAATAAAAAAGAAAACAGAGAATTACAGGTAATTTCTAAAGCTGAGGTATTAAACCCATATCAGAACATTAAAAAGGAAATTGAAAAACTATTAATCAGTTTTAGAATTCTAGAATTAATTAACAAATTGTTTTATCAGTATGATAAAAGTGAAAGCACTTTTTCACTATTAAAAGATACTTTAAATTTCTTAAACGAATCTAAAATAGATTCATCATTAGTTTTACTCTATTTCCAGACAAAATTATCAAAAAGTATTGGAATTTCTTTAGCGAGAGAAAAGCAAAATAATATTATTCAAGATGAAACTTTTAACTATTATGGACAGTATAAAATTGATAGGAATGATTTTGAATATTTACAAAATCTTTATAAACAAGAGTTTAATTCACTTCAAAAATTCGAAATTGATTGCAATCGTATGTATAATCTTATAGATTTTATGGATACACATTTACTTAGCAATTATTATACAAGTAATACTTTATTAACAAAGCGTTCAATTTTTCAAATAGAAAATTTTAAATTAAAACATAAATAATTATGAGAAACAAAACATTAATAGCAGGTGCAGTTATTTTATTCGTCACACTGGTTTTTTCCGTCTTTCTTGTTGCAAGTCTTAGCGGATTGAAATTAAATGCAAATCCGCAGGTAGAATTTAAATCAACTCCCCCAATAGAAAATGTCAATCCTAATGTTAAAGGACTAAATGAAGCATTCGTAGAAATAGCTGAAAAGGTAACACCATCGGTTGTTTACATTGAAGTTACAGGAAATGTAAAAAAAGAAGAAAAAAATCCATGGGAATTTTTCTTTGGACCTGATTTCAGATTTGAACAACCACCTATGCATGGAACTGGTTCTGGTGTGATTATCAGTAGTGATGGATATATAGTAACAAATAATCATGTTGTAAAAGACGCATCAGAAAAAGGGATAAAAGTTATACTAACTGATAAAAGAGAATTTCCTGCAAAGTTAGTTGGAACAGATCCAAATACAGATGTAGCTGTAATAAAAATAGAAGCAGATAATCTAACCGTTGCTTCATTAGGAAACTCCGATAATGTGAAGGTTGGAGAATGGGTATTAGCAATAGGAAATCCACTTGGTTTAACTAATACTGTTACTGCTGGTATTGTTTCTGCAATTGGAAGGAATGTACAGATTAATATGGACAGTTATGCAATTAATAATTTCATTCAAACCGATGCTGCAATAAATCCTGGTAATAGTGGTGGAGCATTAGTTGATATTAATGGATTCGTAATAGGAATTAATTCTGCTATACAAACAAATACAGGATACTATCAGGGATATGGATTTGCAATTCCAATAAATATAGTGAAAAATGTTGCACAGGAATTAATAAAATATGGAAAAGTAGAGCGCGGATACATTGGAGTTGCAATTAAAGATGTTGATAGCAAAGAGGCAAAAGGATTAGGGCTTGATAAAGCGAAAGGTGTATTAATTCAAAATGTTATTAAAGGTGGTGCTGGTGATGAAGCAGGATTAAAGGTTGGTGATGTTATATTAGCAGTAGATGGAAAAGAAGTCAACGCAGCAAATCAACTGCAAACTATTATAGGTTCACATAGACCAGGTGATGAAGTAACTCTAACCATATTCAGAGATGGAACAACAATGGAAAAGAAAGTTAAACTAAAACCAAAGATGGAGAGTGATGCTGCAAAAGATATGAACAGGAATCAATATGAGCAGAAAGATTTGGAAACTAAAAAGTATGATAATATCGGTATTACAGTCAGTGATATAACTGAAAAGATCAAGAATGAATATGGAATTGATGGTGGAGTATACATACAAAATGTTGTTACATATTCTGAGGGTTTCAATCGTGGTTTAAGAGCTGGACTTGTTATTATAGAAGTTAATAAAGAAAAAGTTTACTCGGTTGATGATTTTGATAAAATAATCAGAAATAAAAAAGAAGGTGATGTGGTTGTATTAAAAGTTATGACACCAAGCAAAGAAATTAGATTAATAGCAATAGAGATTCAATAAAATATTTTCTTTTTGCCTTCCCTGTAATTTGGCAGGGAAGGCAAAAAAATTTTACTTGTTTTTATATTTGAGTTTTTTTATTTTATTAATATGAATAAGTATATACTGATATTTATGGTATTAAGTATATTTATTGTTAGCGGCCTGTACAGTCAGGACGGTAACAATAGATATCTCTCATCGGGAACCAGTGAATTAGAAGCGGCGGGAAATTCAACTGGACCTTCAGATGATTATAAATTATATCAGAACTATCCAAATCCTTTCAATCCTACAACTAAGATTACATATAAAATAAAAAAGGAAGGAAATGTTTATCTTAGTGTATTTAATTTAGTTGGAAAGGAAATTGCTGTTTTAGTAAATGAATTCAAGACTCCTGGTGAATATGAAGTAGAGTTTAATGCACAAGACCTTCCAAGTGGAATTTATTTATATAAATTACAGATTAACGGATATGTTTCCGTTAAGAGGATGACGCTTCTGAGATAATAGATAATCAATATTTTAAAAGTTTTTCAAAATGAGAGTAAGAGTTTTTATTTTTATAATAGTATTAATAATCTTTTTATTTTCCCAATTAAGAGCGCAAGTAAACATATATGATAAATTTGATGATGTTTCCCTACCCGGCTGGTCATCAGAAAAGTTGAAAATTAAATATTCTTTACCTGAAAGCAATGATACTAATGGTTATATCATAATTTATTCTGATGATGTATTAAAAAAGAATACTCATATTGGTTCAATTACGAAAGTAAAACCATTCACATTTTCAGATTCTTGCATAATTAACTTAATGGTAGAAGGTGTATCGAATGATGTTACATTTACAGTAGGCATTTTATATGATATAGATAAAAATAATATGTATAATGAAGATGAAGATATTTTAGTTGTATCAAAGCCAATATCACTTAATTTCAAAGGGTGGAAACAAATTAAAGTAAAGCTAACAGAAGAGAATTTCCAGATAGTTTCAAATTACAATGATAAGTTCACAGTAGTTCAATCAGAAAGTTTTGGAATGAGGTTTGATTTTCAGACGGGAAAAGATTTCAAAGAGTCAAAACTTGAGACAGGTATTGCACTAATAACAGAAATAATTAACCGAGGCATAGTATACGATAAAAATAAAAAAAGCAAAGAAGAAGAATCTTATTTCAATGCAAAGAATTACCCAAACCCATTCAATTCAACTACAACAATAATGTATACACTGAATGAATCTACTAATGTTCGAATAACAGTATATGATAGATTAGGAAGAGAGATAGCGACCTTAGTAGATGAAGTTCAGTCAGCAGGGACACATACAGTTGTTTTCAATGCATCAAACCTACCAAGCGGTACATACTTCTATAGAATAAAAACCGGTTCATATACCGAAGTAAAAAAAATGGTTCTAGAAAAGTAACTCCCCCACCCTATTATTCTTTAAATTCAGATTTCAATCAGAAAAAAATTTTTTTCATTTTTATTATACAGAAACATACAGTATAAAATCTAAAATTCAAAAAACTTTTATATAAACTACAATACATTTATTATATGAGATTAAACTGTTATAAATAATTATTTTAACTACTTCTTTAAATATTGATTAAAAATATGTTGAATTTTCCCCTTAATTATTAGAAAAAAATTTCGTATATTTGTATGTTTATAAACTATTAAATAATAATAATTTATGAGGAAATATAGAGTAATTATTATGGGTGCTGCTGGTAGGGATTTTCATAATTTTAATATTTATTTTAGGGATAATCCTAAATATGAAGTTGTTGCTTTTACTGCAACACAAATTCCTTATATAGATGATAGAAAATATCCAGCAGAGTTGTGTGGTAAGCTTTATCCAAAAGGGATTCCCATTTATCCAGAAACAGAAATTGTAAATCTGATTAAAAAGTATGAAGTAGATGAAGTGGTTTTTGCATATTCAGATGTATCATTCAACTATGTTATGACGCTTGGTGCAAAGGTGAACGCAGCTGGTGCTAACTTTAAAATGCTGGGATATAATCAAACATATATAAAGTCAAAAAAGCCTGTTATAGCAGTGGTTGCTGCCAGAACCGGATGTGGAAAAAGCCAGACATCACGTAAAGTTATTGAGATTCTTATGCAGATGGGTAAAAAAGTTGTTGCTATTAGACATCCTATGCCATACGGGAATTTAGTAAAGCAAAAGGTGCAGAGATTTGAAACACTTGAAGATTTAAAAAAACATAAATGTACAATTGAAGAGATGGAAGAATATGAACCGCACATTACACGAGGTAATGTGATTTATGCTGGTGTAGATTATGAAGAAATAGTCAAACAAGCGGAAAAAGAAGCTGACATTATAATTTGGGATGGTGGTAATAATGATATGTCATTTTTAAAAGCAGATTTGTACATAACGGTTGTTGACCCCCATAGACCTGGACACGAACTAACTTATTATCCTGGACTAACAAATTTGAATCTTGCAGATGTAATAATACTAAATAAAATAGATTCTGCATCGCCAGAAAATATTCAAAAAGTAAGGGAAAATATCTTCAAGATAAATCCATCTGCAACATTAATAGAAGCTGCATCTCCTATTTCATTAGAGAATGGAACTGATATTAAATTAATCAAAAATAAAAAGGTTTTAGTAGTTGAAGATGGGCCAACACTAACGCATGGTGAAATGAAGTTTGGAGCAGGAATTTTAGCAGCAAAGAAATATGGTGCAAAAGAAATTATAGACCCAAGAGAATATGCAGTTGGCAGTATAAAAGAGACATATAAGAAATATCCTGAAATTGGTACCTTACTCCCCGCAATGGGTTATGCAGATAATCAAATTAAAGATTTAGAACAAACAATAAACAAAACGCCATGTGATGTGGTGATAATAGGAACACCAATTGACTTACGGAGAGTTATAAACATTAAAAAGCCAGCAGTTAGGGTTATTTATGAATTACAGGAAATAGGCAGACCCAACTTAAGCGACATTTTATCAGAAAATTTTAAATAACAGTTTACAATAGAATTAATTGAATGCTACAAGGATTACTTGTAGCATTTTTTATTTTATAAATACCATTTTCTTAGTTATAACTTTATTATTTAAAATTAGCGAATAAAAATAAACACCACTTGATAAATCTTTTGGAGTATAAGTTATTTCATAAACTCCTTCTGAAAGATAATCCTGAAAAATTGTTTCTATTTCTCTTCCTGTGATATCATATATTTTTAATTGTACAAATGTATTTCGGGAGTAAAAAGATTTTGGAATTTCAAATTTTATCTTTGTAGAAGAATTAAATGGATTGGGGTAATTTTGATATAAATTAAAATTCTCAGGAATTATTAAATTATTTTTCGTTATGAAAACTGAGCCAGCATTTGTAGTCTTTAAAATAATTGCCCAGGGACCAGCTACCCAACCAGTGTTTTCATTAATGAAATCAAGCGAGAAATAGTAAAAGAAATCAGAAACATTAGGTAAATATGTTTTTACCCAATTGTTTCCTGCATCCGTTGATTTTAAAATGGTATTATAAATACCACATATAAAACCTGTATTTTCATTTACAAACTCAATATCTATTAAATGTTGAATAGTATTAGAATTCTTAATAGTCCAATTCTCACCAGCGTTTGTTGATTTTAAAATGACGCCATATTCACCAGCACACCATCCTGTGTTTTGGTTTATGAATCTAATAGTTAATAACTTTAGCTGAGTGGGGGTATTAATTTCTAACCAATTAAGCCCCCCATCACTAGATTTATACACTTTCCCTTCACCGCAAGCAAAACCTTTTAATTCATCAATAAAGAATATATCATGCAAAATTTTAGAAGTCTCCGCTATTTTAATCCATGTATTTCCCATATCGGTAGATTTGATGATCATACCGTTGTATGAACAAATCCATCCTGTATACTGGTTAGAGAAAGTTATACCTGTAAGACTTTGTGAGGAGATTCCTGATTCAACAAAATACCAGTTTAAACCTCCATTAGAGGTTCTCACGATTTTGCCATTTTCTCCAATAGCAATACAAACATTATAATTTAATGCCAAAATATCAATGAAAAGCACATCAAATGAAGCAACAGAATCCCATGATTCACCACCATTAGTACTTTTAAATATTGAATTACTATAAATATTAGTTATAGCATTTAAAAAGCCCGTGTTTTCATCTATAAAATCTATACTTGTCAGCCATTTTAGTACACCCTCGGATTGGTAAAACCAGTTGATTCCTGAATTTGTAGTTTTCAAAATTGCTCCATAATCTCCAACTGCATATATAGTATTACTATCGCAGACATATAATTTTGTCAAACATTCATCACATTTTAGGTAAACATTTTGAGAGAACCAATTGAATCCACCATTTGTTGTCTTAAAAATTCCTTTGGAGTAATTTTCATCACCAGTTGCCATATAACCGGTATATTGATTAATAAAAATAATATCAAAAACATAAGTACCAAATAATTGCTGATTGGAAATATCTGTCCAATTTGTTCCACCATTTGTTGTAATATATAATAAACCAATAGAACCACCCATTGCAAATCCTAAATTACTATCATAAAAGTATACTGAATAAAAATTCCTATTATATGAAGATATATTTAAAACAATTTGCCAGGTTTGACCTCTATTGACAGTTTTGAGAATATGCCCTTCAAATGTTACTGCAAATCCAGTATCAATATTAATAAAATGAATACCTGTAATAGTAGAGTTAACAGGTGTTGACTGTATTAACCAAGTGATTCCAGAATTAGAAGTAAACAAAACTTTTCCATTTGATGATCCAAACCACCAATTGTTATCATCTAAAAAAAATTCTGAGTTAATAGGTATATTAATTAGAGTAGTATCTAAAATAAAATTTAGTCCACCATTGGTCGATTTATATATTACTCCATTTTGTTGATAATCATAACCTACAGCAATAACATTGTTTGCATTTAAAAATTGTAAACCTATTATTGAATTAGAATTATTAAGTGGCTGGTAAATCCAATTTAAACCACCATTAGTAGTTCTGATTAATGTCCCTGCATCACCACATATCATACCAACATTATTATTAAGCATATATATATCATTTTGAAAATTACCTTGTGGTTTTGGATTTTGCCAATACCATTGAGAATATAGATTATATGAAAGTAATATTTGAATTATTA
>JAOADD010000015.1 GCA_026417495.1 Ignavibacteria bacterium | reverse complement strand
GGAAGCATTGAATTGGTCAGAAGAGCGTTCGGAAACTATAAATTTTAAATTTACCGTTGAATCATTTGCAAGTGAAATGTCCTGTGAGAGTTTTTCGGGATTAAAATAATTTAATGCATTTAATTGTTGTAAACTTCTTTTTAGATTGCTTCTTGTGAAGTAATCTCCTGGGATAGTATATAATTCTCTTCTTATTACTTTATCCTTTGTTTTATCGTTTCCTTCAATGCTGATTAAACCGAGTTTGAATTGATTATTTTCAGTTATTTCTATAACAAGGTTTACTTTATTTGTTCCTACTGGTTCTTCCTTTAAATCTGCTGAGTATGCTAGATAACCTAAATCATAATACAAAGAACTAATATCAGTTTCACTTTCATTCCCATACAAGTTTGAATAAATCTTTTTGTAGTTATATACATCACCTTTTTGAATATCTAATCTTGAATATAAAACGGAATCAGGATATAATTTATTTCCTTTGAATATAATGTCATTTATATAATATTTATTACCCTCATAAATTTTAATTTTGATATTGACATCTTCTTTAGATTCTGAAAATTGTAAATCAACAGATTTTATTTCAGCATCGCGAAAGCCATTTTCTTTATAATAATTTATTATTAAATCTTTATCCGCTTCTAATTTATCTTTTTCATAAGTTGCACTTTCCCAGAATTTCCACCATACTTTCTCAGAGGTTTCCATTTGTTTTTTTAACTTTGAAGATTTAATATTTGTATTACCTTCAAAAGTTATATTACGAACTTTTACTTTACTGCCTTCTTTTATTTTTACTCTTACCCGTGCTTCATTGTTTGCTGAAAGTAGCTTATCAACCTGTACTTCTGCAAGCGAATATCCTTCTGATACATAATATTTTTGTATATAATATTCTATGTCTTTTAGTTTCTGTTCTGTTACTACTTGTCCTGTTACTATGTCAATTTTTGATTCTATATCTGATTGAGAAATTTCATCACACCCTGTAATAGAAATACTTTCTACTCTTGGTAATTCTTCTACTTCTATTGTTAAAAATACCTCATCCCCAATTTTTTTCTCCACATATAATTTAATATCTGAGAATAAATTCATCGACCACAAGTTTTTTATGGCGTCCCTTGTGTTGTCTGAAGGTATTGATATTTCCGAACCTATCTTCAAACCCGAGTATGCTATTATAGTTTTTGCATCTATTGTTTTATTACCTCTTACATAAATGTCTTTTATCTTATAAATTGTTGGCTCTTGTGAGTAACAGGTATTGTAAAATAATACTCCGATTGAAAATAATAATATTGTGATAAGTTTTTTTACCATTCTATTTATCTCTTTATTTGTTCACTTGTTAAACCAAATCTTCTTTCTCTTTTTTGAAACTCTCTTATTGCTGCATACAGGTGTTCCCTCCTAAAATCTGGCCAGAATGTATTATCTATATAAATTTCTGTATATGCAATTTGCCATAAAAGAAAATTACTTATCCTAAATTCTCCACCTGTTCTGATAAGTAAATCGGGATCCGGAATATCTTTTGTTGAAAGATATTTACAGAAAACAGACTCTTTAATATCTTTAAGACTTATTTTAGAATTTTCGTAATCACAAAGTATATTTTTTACTGCGGTTAAAATATCCCACCTACCACTATAACTTATGGCGAGATTCAAAGTCATTAATTTATTGTTTTTTGTTTTTTCGATTGCTTCAAGTAATTCCTTCCTTACTATGTCTGGTAATGTGTTTAAATCACCTGAAGCTACTAATTTCACATTGTTCTCATGTAATTTGTCAGTTTCATCTCTTAGAGCTTTAATAAGTAATTTCATTAAAATTGTAACTTCAGATTTTGGTCTTTTCCAGTTTTCAGTAGAGAAGGTATAAAGAGTTAAATATTTTACTCCAAGTTGTCCACATGCTTCAACTATATCTCTAACTGAATTCACCCCCTGCTTGTGTCCATATACTCTTGAGTAACCACGTTGCTTTGCCCATCTGCCATTTCCATCCATAATTATTGCTATGTGACGAGGAATTACTCCTGACCTTTTTAGTTCATCTTGTTTCTTTTTATCTTTTTTTGTTGGCTCTACCAATTTTATATTTTTAATTTATATAACTTAAATTATTTTATACTGTTCCAGTTATCCAATTTTCATTGCCTCTCTAACTTCTCTCATAGTATTTCTAGCAACTTCTCTAGCTTTGCTTTCTCCATCAAGTAAAGTCTCAAGAACCTTTTCTTTATTTTTTTCTAATTCTTTCCTCTTTTCTCTTATAGGACTAAAGAAATTAGCAATTTTTTCTGATATTTTCATCTTACAATCGACACAACCAAGTTGACCTGTTGAGCAACCGGTAAAGATTTCTGTTTGTTCAGAGGGATTGAATTTTTTGTGATATGTATAAACAAGACAAATGTCAGGATTTCCTTTATCTCCTTTTCTTAATTTATTCGGATCTGTAAATGCTTTTCTCATTTTAGTTTTTATTGTATCTAAATCATCGGATATTAAAATTGTATTTCCTAGAGATTTACTCATTTTTGCCTTACCATCTAATCCTGGTAATCTTGAAAATTTGGTTAGCTTTGGTTCTGGTATTGGAAAAATTTCTTTACCACCACTTAATTTATATCTCTCATTGAAAAGACCTGCTATGTGTCTTGTTATTTCTATGTGGGGAACTTGGTCTTCTCCTACAGGTACATATTCTCCTTTATATAGTAATATATCAGCTGCTTGTAAAACTGGATATCCTAAATGTCCATAGGATATTGTTTGTAAATTTAAATCTCTTATTTGTTCTTTCAATGCAGGATTTTTTTCCAGCCTTGCTTTGGTAATTAACATAGAAAAAATCAGGAAAAGTTCTGTGTGTTCTTTTATTTGTGATTGTCTGAATATAGGTGACTCATTTGGGTTTATCCCACAAGCAATCCAATCAATAACCATATCTATAGTATCATCAAAAATGTCCGATGTATTTAAGTTTGTTGTCAATACGTGATAATCAGCAATTAAATGATAATTTTGAAATTCATTTTGAAGAGATACCCAATTTTCTAATGCTCCTACATAATGGCCAATATGTAATTTCCCTGTAGGTCGCATTCCTGATAATATTATTTTCTTTTTTATGCTCATTTTCCTGAATCTACTTTTATTTGAAAAATCTTCTCTCCCTTTTTGCTCATTTTATATTTTTCTCTAGCAACCTGTTCAATTTTTTTATCTGATGTTTTTAGATCATTTATCTCTTTATCTAAATTTAACCCTTCTAAAGAATCTTTCTGGATTTCTTCAATTAACTCTTTGTTCTCTTTTTCTAATTTTGCTCTTGACAGTAATCCTTTTTCATTAAAGATTATAAATAAAATAAATAAAGAAAAAGATATTAAAACTATAACAAATAACTTGTGGTATTTGATAAATCTTAGAATCTTTTTAATTACACTTTCTTTTTGGTCTTCTAAATGCAAAGTATTATAATTTGTTTAGGGATAATTTTATTATTTTTTCAACTAACTCATTAAAGTTTTCACCAAAGACAGCTGCGGATTTTGGCACAAGTGAAAGTTCTGTCATACCAGGTAATGTATTAACTTCCAGACAAAATGTGTTATCTTTTTCATCAACTATAAAATCTACTCTTGAATAGACTTCACAACCAATTGAATTATGTGCTTTTAATCCTAATTCTTGAACTTTATTCCGTAAGTGGTCTGAAATCTCTGCAGGGCAGATGTATTCTGTCATACCTTTTGTGTATTTGTGTTTGAAGTCGTAATAACCATTTTTTGGTTTGACTTCAATTACAGGATATGCTTTATCACCAATAATTGGAACGGTTATTTCTCTACCTTTAATGTATTTTTCAAATATAATTTTGCTTGAATAACTTGTTGCAAGTTCTAGTGCTGTTATAAATACCTCAAATTTATCTTCAAAAATAATTGTTAATCCTACTGTACTTCCTTCATCAGCAGGTTTTACAACGAATGGAATGCCAATTTCATTTTTTATTCTTGAAAATAAATTTTCTGGATTTGTAATGTTTTTTTTGCTAATTGTAATCCAATCTGGTGTAGGAACACCATAATGTCTGAAAATAATTTTCGATAGAGATTTATCCATTGCTAACCCTGAAGCTATAACTCCAGAACCTGTATATATTATACCTTTTGCTTCAAACAAAGCTTGGATAATTCCATCTTCTCCGAATTTACCATGTAATCCAATAAAAGCTAAATCAATATTTTTAAAAATATCAGAATCTAAACATCTAAATATTTTGCTCTGAGTTTCTTTTTTTAATTTTTCTAATAAATCAGCTGGTGGATATTCATTAGTTTGAATCTCACTAAAAATTACATTTTCATCTAGTATATCGCTACCATAAATAGGGTCTATAACTATGGTATCATGATTGTTTTCTCTTAATGCTTTAAGTAAACTTTTACCCGAAGCAAGAGATATATATCTTTCTGCAGAGTAACCGCCAACTATTAATGCAATTCTCAAAATTAAATTTATTTAAACTTTAAAAATACACAATTCTAAATTCTTTTTAAATAATTAATTTTATACATTTTATTTAAACACTTATAAAATCATAACCTTGGTTATTTTGACTTTTTTGAGAAATTTTTATGTTTTATCTTGCCTGAAAAAAATATCAAAGCAGATTTACATATTCACACGGATTATTCTGATGGCAAATATTCCATTTTAGATGTTATAAATTTTGCACATTTACAGAAGATTAAAATAGTGAGTGTTACAGATCATGACTGTATTTGTGGTATTGATATTGCTGTGGAACATTGTAATAAATTGGGAATAAAGTTTATTCCTGGAATAGAATTTAGCACAGATTTTAATGGAAATGAAATTCATATATTGGGATATGGGATTGATTATGAAAATGAAGATTTAAAAGTTGTTTTAGAAACCCAAAATGAAAAAAGATTAACAAGATTTAAAAATATAATTACAAATTTGAATTCTATAGGTTTTAAAATAGAATTTTCAGAGTTTTTGGATTCATTCCCTTCTTCAAAAGCATTAGGAAGAATGCATATAGCAGAAATGATGAAAAGAAAAAAATATGTAAAAAGTATTGCTGAAGCATTCTATAAATACATAGGTGACTTTGGAATAGCGAACGAAAGAAAAATAAATTATTCAACAATGGAAATAATTGAGTTAATTAGGAGAATTAATGGAATATCAATTTTAGCACATCCTGAAAAAAACTCTGCAAAAGAATCTATAAAAGATTTGATAAAATTGGGAGTTGATGGAATAGAGATAATTCATCCATCGCACAATAAATCTAAAGTTGAATACTATCGTAATTATGCTGATAGTTTTAGGTTGCTTAAAACTGGTGGCTCGGATTTTCATGGTACTTCAAATCAGGAAATAAAAAATTTTGGAAAGTATTACATTGAAATTGATTATGACATTTTTGAAAAGTTTTTTATAAATTAATAAGAATTATGAGAAAAATAGAAGGAAATATTAATTCAGATTTAACACGCTATGCTAGAATAGCTATTATCGCAAGTAAGTTTAATTTTTATATTGTTGAAAGGTTAATTAAGGGTGCAATCACTGGATTAGAAGAATTTGGAATAAAGGAAAAAGATGTTACTGTCGTTTTTGTACCTGGTGCATTTGAAATTCCTATTACTTATAGAGCGTTATGCGAATCTAAAAAGTATGATGGTATTATTATATTAGGATGTGTTATAAAAGGTGAGACCGCGCATTTTGAATATGTTGCAGGTCCTGTGAGTGATAGTATAAATAAATTAACCTATGAATATAAAATGCCTACTGGTTTCGGACTATTAACTTGTTATAATGATGACCAAGCTTTCAAAAGAAGTGAGATAGATCCACCCACGAAAGAAAACAACAAAGGTTACGAGGCAGCTTTAGTCGCTTTAGAAATATACAATCTACTTAATAGACTTTATTAATTACCTTTAGCATTTGTTTATGAATTAATCCATTCGTAGCAAGTATTTCTTGGTGGTAGATTGAGTATTCATTGCCTTTAAAGTCAGTAATTTTGCCACCCGCTTCTTTTAAAATAAGATATCCCGCTGCAGTATCCCATGGATTTAAATTGTATTCCCAAAAGCCATCAAATCTTCCACAGGCAGTCCAACATAGGTCTAATGCTGCTGACCCTATTCTTCTTACTGGTATGTCCATATTAACAAATTTGGAAAAAATAATAACAGGATTATTCGGATTTCTACTTACATTATATGGAAAACCTGTGACCAGTAAAGATTTCTTTAAATCTCTTTCTTTTGATACTCTAATTTTTTTCTTGTTTAAAAAAGCACCTTTTCCTTTCTCTGCGAAAAATTCTTCCCCTGAAAGCGGATTATAAACTAATCCCATTAAAATTTCTCCTTCCTTTTCAACACCTATTGACACACAAAAAATTGGTATTTGATGTGCATAATTAACTGTACCATCCAATGGATCAATTATCCATTTAACATTTTCACCTGATTCAACCACCCCTATTTCTTCTGATAAAATATTATGTTCAGGAAAATTGCTTTTGATGATACTAATGATTTTTCTTTCAGATTTTTTATCGACTTCTGTTACAAGATTTGAAATAATATCTTTACTTTCTATTCTAAATTTCTTTTGAAAGTAATATCTAAGAATTTTTCCTGATTCATAAACAGCTTCATATAGTGTCTCTTTAATTTTTTTCATTACATTATTAGTCTTTTAATTCTATCACTAGCCCATCATAACTAAGTTGAATATTTTCTGGTAATATAGAGTTAATTTCATCATGATTTAAATCATGTGTTATGTGGGTAAAATATGTTAATTTTGGTTTAAATTTTTGAGCAGTCTCAATTGCTTGTTCCAGATTGAAATGAGTTGGATGTGGTTTACGCCTTAAAGCATTTATTATTAATAAATCAAGATTATTAAATTTATCATATTCGCTTTCTGGTATGTAACTACAGTCGGTTAGATATGCAAAGTTGTTTATTCTATATCCGAATATTCTAATCCTACCATGAAAGACTTCAATGGGAATTATCCCTGTTTCCTTTATATAAAATGGTTTATTTTCAATTGTGTGCAGATTTACTAATGGGACGCATTTATATCTTATTAATTCTTCATCAAAAATGTACCTGAATGTAATTTTTATTTCTTCTATTGTAGTATTATTTCCATAAACTTCTATGTATTTATCTAGTCTTTGATTTATTTGTCTTAAATCATCCATTCCGAATATGTGATCTACATGATGATGTGTAAATAAAACAGCGTCTATATCTGTAATTCCTGCTCTGAGAATCTGTTGTCTGAAATCTATTGAGGTATCAATTAGTATTTTAGAATTATTTGTCTCGACAAAAACAGATGCTCGAAGTCTTTTATCTTTAGGATTTTCAGAAGTGCAGGTTTTACATTTACAACCTATGATTGGTACACCCTGTGAAGTACCAGACCCTAATAAAATAACCTTCATAAAGTTAAACTAAAGTGCGATTTTCGATCATATCTCTTAAACTCGGTTTTATATAAATATTGTCTATTGGTAATTCTAATAAATTTTGGATTAGAAATTTGATTTTTTTATCCTGTTCTAAATTCTTATTAAGTAATAAAATTTTTTGATTCCTTAACAAACAGAATCCATCTTTAAAATATCCTTTCTCTATTCTTGCAGTGAAGCCTAATTGTTCATATAGTGCTATAAGCTCTTTAATTAATTGTTCTTTTTTTTCATCTACCTTTTTATCTTTTACTTTTCTTATAACTCGTCCCATCGCTAGTTATTTATAAGTTTACTATATCATCTTCTTCATGCATATGATATTCATAAGCATATTTTTTCTGCGTTTCATCATTCTTTTTCAATTCTTCTTCTGTTTTCTTTAATGGCTGGAATATTGCGATTGCAATTGCTGTATAATAACTTAATATGGCAATCCATGGAACACCTTTAAGCAAACCTACTCTTTCTCCGAATATCAGTAGTAAATTATCTCTATCTGCAGGATTTTCAATTAATAACTTATAAAATTTATAATCTAAAAATATATTATAGAATTCAACAGGGGAAAAAACAAAAAATAACAGAGCAGACATCAGCAACCATACATTCTGTCTTAAATTGATTTTATATGTTTTTAGGAAAAATATTGCAGAAATAAAAGTTATTACATATCCAATAGCAACCAAAACAGACGAGTAGGCAAGTAATCTAAATATGGTATTTTCTTCATCAGGAGGAACATTTAGCCTAAAATCGAATTCATCAAAACTTAAGAGTTGGTTTCCAATAATTATCCTGACATTAATTCCACCTAACCAAATAATGGAAGCAACAATCAAAAGAAATAACCAAAAACGCGCTTTTATACTCAAAATTGTGTTTTATTTTACTCAAAATTATTTAAATTACTTGCTAAAATCAATTTAAATGAACTGTGATTGATAAATTATTGTTTGAATTAATATGATTATTATATGCATTCATTCTCTTAATTAATATATGTATTTTTATTAATAAATTATTAATATATGGAAAGTTTAAGGGTTGATCTAAGCGCTATTAAGGATCCGATTTTGAATAAAAATTTAACTGAGTTAGAATTTGTTTATGGCGCTTTCAAAAGTGACAGTAAGATTAGATTATTGATAGGTATTTCTGATTTATCTTATGAGGGTATTGAAAATTATTCAAATGAAATTAGGAAAGAAATATTTAAACAATTTCCTGAAATAAAAGAGGTAGAAATTGATTACAAATTGGGTGTTGTTAATCATCGTAATAAGCAAAAGGAAGAAATACTACCAGAAGTAAAAAATACAATTGCAATTGCCTCTGGAAAGGGTGGGGTTGGAAAGTCTACTATTGCTGTTAACCTTGCTTTAGCACTCGTGCAAGAAGGTGCAACTGTTGGGCTTATTGACGCAGATATATATGGCCCATCTATTCCATTAATGTTAAATATAAATAAAAGACCCGAAGTATCTATCATTAATGATAGAAAAATGTTAATTCCTGTGGAAAAATTTGGAATAAAAATTATGTCAATCGGATTACTTGTTGACTATGATACCGCTGTTGTATGGCGTGGTCCTATGGCTTCATCAGCATTAAAACAATTTATGGTAGATACTTATTGGGGTAAGTTAGATTTCCTTTTATTTGATATGCCACCTGGAACAGGTGATATTCAACTTACTTTGAGCCAGGTTATTCCACTGACAGGTGCAATTATTATAACTACACCGCAAGAGATAGCAGTTGCAGATGCACGAAAAGGACATTTAATGTTTCAAAAGGTTAATGTCCCAACAATTGGTATAATTGAAAATATGAGTTATTATAGAAAAGATAATGGAGAGAAAGATTACATTTTTGGTAAAGGTGGTGGTAAGTTTTTATGTGAAGAAAATAATTTAAATTTTTTAGGTGAAATTCCAATAAACACAGTTATTAGAGAGAAAGGAGATGAGGGAAATCCGATTGTCAATTCATTACCTGACTCAGAAGAAGCAAAAATCTTTAGAGGAATTGCAAAAAAAGTTATTTTAGAGATAAATAAAAGAAATTCTGATTCAACAATGAATCAAGAATTAGAAATTGAAATGGAGGATTAAAATTGAAAAAAGTTACTTTAGAAGAGGTAAAAATAGTAGTAGAGAAGATTAGACCTTACTTACAGCAGGATGGTGGTGATGTTGAAGTTGTTAATGTTACAGAAGATAACATAGTAGAAGTTAGATTGGTAGGTGCTTGCAGAGGGTGTCCTATGAGTATGATGACTTTAAGAGCTGGTATAGAAAGATTTATTATGATGGAAATACCTGAAGTAAAGAGGGTAGAGTCAGTTACATAATTAGCGGTTAATAGTTTCTAATTTCCCTAAATCTTTGAAAACTGATGCACCTGCATCGAAACCTAATATAGTGAATCCCTTCTTAATTAAGTCCAGGTATATATCAATTATATCGCAATATTTCACCTGAAAATCCATTTCAAAAAATTTTTTTGAAATTATATGTATTCCATTAAATGCATAACAGTTTTCATTTAGGAACGATTTTTCTGCTCTATTTAATAACTTCATTTTATTATCAAATAAAAGATATTTTGAAGTTTTTCTTCTCTGAACCAACAGTGTAACAAGGGGGTTTTGATTTATATGAAAATCTATCATTTTTAGCAGATCGAAATCTGAATAAACATCTACATTACAAATAATTGAAAAATCAGATTCTTTTAGAAAATTTGATGCATTTAAGATACCACCACCTGTTCCTAAAATTATAGGTTCATATATAATTGTAAAATTAGTGCAGTATTTTTTTGATATTGATTCAAGATACTTTTTTATTAATTCTGCAAAGTGATGTGTATTAACAACAATATCATTTATACCAACACTTTTCAATCTTTCTATTTGATATTGTATTAAAGGTTTTGATCTATATTTTACAAGTGCTTTTGGTATTTTATCAGTTATAGGTTTTAACCTTGTTCCATATCCCGCAGCTAATATCATTCCTTTCATATATGCAAATTATCAAATGTGAGATTAATATTAAACTCTTTTCGATTTATTTTGTTATATTTAATAAAGATTAAATGCATTAATTTTATTTTTTAATTAGTAAGATATGATAAGAAGATTTATAAAAAATAATTTTGACAAAAAGTTTTTGATTGATGAAATAAAAAAGTTAAAAGAAGAATTGAATGCAGTTTTGCTTGTTCATTATTATCAGGAAGATGATATACAGGAAATAGGTGATTTTATTGGTGATAGCTTACAACTTTCACAAGAAGCAGCAAAAACGCAAGCGGATGTTATTGTATTCGCAGGAGTGCATTTCATGGCAGAAACCGCGAAAATACTTAATCCAAACAAAAAAGTCTTAATTCCAGACTTAAATGCTGGATGCTCACTTGCTGAGGGATGTCCAGCAGAACTTTTGCAGAAATTTAAAGAAAAATATCCTGATCATATTTTAATTACTTATATCAATAGCACAGCAGAAGTTAAAGCTATTTCTGATATTATATGCACCTCTTCAAATGCAGAAAAAATAGTAAATAGTATTCCGAAATCTCAAAAAATAATTTTTGCCCCCGATAAAAATCTGGGTAAATACATTTCAAAAAAAACAGGTAGAGATATGGTCCTCTGGCCTGGAGCTTGTATTGTACATGAAACATTCAGTGAAAATAAAATTATGAAATTAAAATTAGAGAATCCTGAAGCTGATATTATTGCACATCCTGAATGTGAAGAAAATATTTTAAATATTTCCGATTTTATTGGTTCTACGAGCAATTTATTAAATTATGTAATTAAGAGTGATAAGAAAAAATTTATAGTTGTTACTGAACCAGGGATTCTTCACCAAATGAGAAAAAAATGCCCAGATAAAGAGTTTATCCCTGCTTTACCAGAAGCGGGGTGTAACTGTAATAATTGTCCTTATATGCGATTAAATACACTCGAAAAATTATATCTCTGTATGAAAAATCGCAAACCCGAAATAATAATTAATGAAGAATTGAGAATTAAAGCATTGAAACCCATCCAAAGGATGCTCGAATTAAGTTAACCCCCTACAAAAAACAATTCTTTTTAGACTCGCTAAATAAGCCGGATTCTGTGACCGCATAAAAACGGTTAACAATCATTTATCTTAACGAGAGCATTACTGCTTCGTTTTGTGCGGCTTACCCAGAGAGTATCTCAAGCGAGCAGACCTTGAACTCTCTTGCTTAGCCTTGCTCCGGATGGGGTTTGTCGATCCCAGAAATTACTTCCTGAATGGTAGGCTCTTACCCTGCCGTTTCACCTTTATTCTGGCACATAGCCAGAAAAGTATACTTTTCTGTGACACTTTCCGTACCCTGTTCCTTTGGGAACAGAGCCCCGGGAATTTCTCCCGGCATCCCTGCTCGTTTGGAGTCCGGACTTTCCTCACCCACTATTATTAGTGAGCGCGATTGTTTATAGCGAGTCTAAAAAGAACTGTTTATTCTTTTATATGAGATTCGTCTATCAATATTCTGCCACAAGATTGACAAGTAAAAATTGATTCAGCCATCCTTATTTCTATTTCCCTTTGAGGAGGAATAGAATTGTAGCATCCTGTACAATTTCCTCTTCTTACTATTGCAATTGCTTCACCTTTATAACTACTGTTTATTCTCTCATATAAACTCCTCGTTTCATTATCAAGTTTCACAAGATATGCTTTTCTGCTTTTATTAAGTTCTGTCTCTTCTTCTTCGAATTGTGCATTCAAATCATCAAGTTTACTTTGACATTCATCTCTTTCTTCAATGTACTCATTGAGTTTTTCTTTATCAGATTCTATATCCTTGTTTAATAATTCTTTTAAACCTTCTATCTCCTTAAGTCGTTTTTCATTTTTATCAAGCATTTCAAAACATTCATCTATCATTTTTGAAATATCATCATATTCTTTATTTGTTCTCACATTGTATTTTTGCTCATCATACTTATTTGCACGTTCTTCAATTTTTTTATTTTCCTTTATCAATTTTTTTTCCTCTGACTTCAACAGTTCAAGATTATTTTCATTCTCTTCTATTCGCTTCTCATAAAAATTTATTCTTTCTGTTAAATCTTCTATTTTTTCTGGTAGGTCACCTTTTTCTTCTTCTATATCTGCTAATTCTTCATCTATTTTCTTTAATTTGTATAGTATTGCAAGTTCGAATGAATAATCTGGTTTATCCTTCTTATCTTCTCCATCTTCGTAAAATTCTAAGATCCTTGAGCCTGAATATTCTTCTTCAGACTGATTCTCTTCTGCTCCCTCCATTCCTTCTTCGTAGTCTTTATTTTTTATTTCACTCATAATTAAACCTTTTTGAATATTATTTTATTTTTTAAAACTGAAATAATTATATTACATTTTGACTTACTTGCTAACTTTAAACAATCTTCATCAATTTCTTGTATTTCTCCAAGCAAAATATTTTTTAGTTCTTGATTGAATGTCAAATCTTTTTCTCTGATTTCCTTCTTTAAACCTTTTATTAAATCGAATAATTTGATTGGTTGTTTTAAAGTCACCTTTATGAGTTTTGGATTTTTCTCCCTTTTCATAAACTCATATACCTCATAGGCAACTTCTTCATAAGGATGGTTTTCCAAAAGAGCTTCTATTACATTATCAAGCTTTGATGATTCGCATTCCATTTCCAGTCGTACTTCTTCTTCAAAAGAAATTTTTCCTTCTTCCCCTTTAAATGGTTTAGCATTTTTTAAGGGTCTATATGTTCCCAATCCTTTCATCCTAAATGAACATAAATCATAATTTCCGATTATGCCAGCTCCTGCATTTCCCATATCAAAAGTTAGTTTGTCCACATATGCTAATGGGACATAAGTGACAATCTTGTATTTCTTTTGGTATTCGTATTTTATTGGGGTTATACTTTCTATTAAGGACTTATCTATTACTTTTAGTGGATTGTAGTTATATAATTGTTTCATTCAAATTTACATAAAAAAAAAGTGTATCTTTTTTGAGATACACTTTTTTAATAATATTCTTTAAACTCTCTATTGTTTTTACAAACTTTAAGTAATACAACCTAAACTGCATAAATTCAAAATAAATGATTTTTTTATAAATATCAAGATAATTTTTATTAATTTTAAGTTTAAAATTTCCCCCATATTCAAGGTTAAACCGTTTTTTAAAATATTTATTTTCAATAGTTTAATTTCAAAGACTTTTCTAGGATAATGTAAACATCTATAATTGTGCTTTTAATAAAAAGACTATGATGGAGTGAATATATTATATGAACTTGATATTAAATATTATAATTTAACTTTTTTATTAATCTTCTTAACGGTTCAACATTTTGTAAAATATAAAAATGTATAGCAGGGACATTATTGTTCAATAGTTCTTCACACTGTTTATATGCCCATTCTACTCCTATATCGATTACATTTTCTTTTTTTGATGCTAATATTTCTTCTGTTAATTCATCTGGAATTTCAATATGAAACTCTTTTGGGATTGTTTTTAACTGACTTTTTGATGTAATCAATTTTAGACCTGGAATTATTGGTACTTTTATCCCAAATTCTCTGCATTTTTTTACAAAGTTGAAGTAATGTTCATTTTTGAAAAACATTTGTGTAACTATATATTCAGCACCTGCTTTAATTTTCTCATTTAAGTAAAAAAGATCTGTTTTTAGATTTGGTGATTCAAAATGTTTCTCAGGATATCCTGCAACACCAACACAAAAATCTGTAGGCTTTGCATCTAATAAATCTTCCTCAAGATATTTTCCATTATTCATATTTATTATTTGTTGAACAAGTTCAACCGCGTATTCATTACAGGTTTTTCCAAGTGGTATTGGCTTTTTATAAGATGTATCATCTCCTCTTAGGGCGAGTACATTTTCTATTCCAAGATAATTTAATTCTATTAGTGCATCTTCTGTTTCTTCTTTTGTAAATCCTCTGCATAATAGATGTGGAACAGTGTCAATATTATATTTGTTTTTTATAGCAGCGCAAATACCAATTGTACCAGGCCTTTTCCTTTTTATTTTTTTTCTTATTCCTGTTGGGGTTTCTTCATAGTATACTTCAGCTGCGTGGGAAGTTACATCTATGAATGGTGGTTTTAGTTTTATTAATTCATCTATAACACTAAATAATTGATTAATATCACCTCCCCTAAGCGGTGGAATTATTTCGAAGCTTATTAGTGTTCTTTTTGCTTTTTCTAAGTATTCAATTACTTTCATAAACTAATCTTCAATAATTTCAAATGGATTCGAAACATCAGGGCAAACACAATTATATCCATCTGTTAAAACTTTATTTTCTCCTGTTTTTAAATTTATTATACAAATCACCGTTATATCACCTTTTTCTGCATCGTAAATTATATTTTCATTATCAACCCATTGGTAGTGTAGAACATTCGAACCATAAGTTTTCAAATACTCAATTCCTGAACCATCGATATTCATCAGGCATAATTTAGTTTTATCATTTTCAATCGCAATAAAAGCAATTTTGTTTCCGTCTGGTGAGAATTTTGGCATATCAGCACTCTTAATTCCTTTTGTCAAAACTTTCTCAATGCCATCCTCATAAATATAAATTGTTCCGTTAAGATTCTTATCAAAACTTGAATATACTATTTTACTATTATCAGCTGATATATCGGGATTCATGTTTGCGTTATTATTTTTACTAACAGAATATAGAGCATCATCAGTAGTATCAGTTAAATCATACATCATTATAGATTTTCCACTCTCTGTATAGGTTGCAAATGCTAACCATCTACAATCGTGCGAAAGAACTTGCTGATTCGCATAACTATCAGGTCCAAGTAGATAAATATCGTTTTCACCAAGTATTTTCACATAAATTGTTAATACACCATCTACATCAGAATTAAACATAATAATATTATTATCACACAAAAAAGAAGGATTTGTTCCATCACATAAATAGATTGGATCATCTGCAGTTTCGTCTGTTATATTATCAATCAAATATATACTTGATGAAGACTTATCAGCTTGAGTATAAAAAACTATTTTGGATCCATCAGGTGACCATTTGGGATAAATGCAATCATAGGGTAAATTTGTTAGCTGTCTTTTATTATTTCCATCTAAGTCCATGGTAAATATTTGAAGAAATCCATTAGAAGAATTATCACAAGAGTATGCGATTCTTCTTTCAGTTTGTGAAAATGCTAAAACTGAAATTAATAATACAATAACTAAAATAAACAAATTTCTATTCATCATATTATTTTTATTTTGAAATGTCTATTATAATAAAAAACATAATTATTTAATTAAAGTTATTTAGACTTTTTAAACAAAAATTAAATTTTTATTAAATAATGAAATTTAATAAGGATATAATAGAAAATGAAATGGTAATCAAAACGGCACGAAGTAGTGGTAAAGGAGGACAGTATGTAAATAAAGTATCTACGAAGGTAATTTTAATTTTTAATATAAGAGAATCCAGAGCATTTGATACAAAACAAAAAGAAATTTTATTAAATAATTTAAATAACAAGTTAACAAAGGATGGAAGTTTAATAGTATCATCAGAAAGTGAACGCTCTCAATATTTAAATAAGAAAAAGTCAATTGAAAAATTATATAATATATTAGAAAATGCACTAAAGGAAAAAACCCCAAGAATCCAGACTAATGTACCTGAAGAAGCAAAAGAGAAAAGAATAAAGGAGAAAAAAATTATTTCAGAGAAAAAGAAATTAAGAAGAAAAGATTTTTTAGAGTAGAAAAATATTTTTTTATTTTTTTAGTAAGATTTTGAAACTAAACAAAGTTACAAGAAACATAAAAACACCACCCGATATAAAAGGATATTGATAACCGAATTTTTCATATAAAAAAGTTCCCCATATTGGTCCTAAAACTCTCGCAAGTGAACCAAGTGCCTGATTTATACCAAGTACAGAACCCTGCCTGTCTTTTTCAGTATTTTTAGAAATAAGACCAAGTGCCATCGGAATGTTTAATCCGTTTCCAAACGCAAGTATGAAAATTACTATGAGCAAAAGAAAAATAGAATTGAATACGGGTATAAAAATAAGCCCGAGCGTTGTTATAAAATTACCAAGTATAAGAGATTTTTCTTCACCAAGTTTTTCTTTAAAAAATTTTATTAAGAAAAATTGAACAAGAGCACCTATAATTCCAAGGAATGATAATATTAAACCTGATTGTTCTTGAGTTAGATGAAAACCTGCAGGCCTTTTAGTGAAGAGTACAAAAGTTGCGTGTATATTAGCAAATGAAAATGTAATAAAGAAAAATAATATAATAAAAAATCCTTCTTTCCTATTTGTTAAAACTTCATGAACAGATTTTAAATTAATTATTGTAACGCCTTTGAAATCTTTTTTGCTTTGTTCTCTCAATTCAACGGGTAAAGTTTCTTCTAATGCTGTTATACATAAAATTAGAGCTGAAAGAGAAAAAAAACTTGCCAGGAAAATTGGTATTCCAAAACCAAAATGTTCAGATAATACTCCACCCAATGCTGGACCGAATACAAAACCAAGAGAAAAAGCTGCTCCAATATATCCCATACCTCTGGAACGATTTTCTTTAGTTGTTATGTCTGAAATGACAGATTGTGCAGCGGATAAATTTGCAGAAAAAATTCCTGCTAATATTCTAGAAATTATTAGTAACCAGAAGGACAGAATAAAACCTGAAAAAACCAAAGCCATTAAAAAATAAGAAATAACATTTCCCGCAAGACTCATAATTAAAATTGGTTTTCTACCATATATATCTGACAATGAACCCCAGACAGGTGTAAATATAAATTGCATTAAAGAAAAAAGGGCAACAATAATACCAATTGTAGATTCATTTAAGTGCATTACATCATCCATAAAAAAAGGTAATAAAGGAATTATAATACCGAACCCTAACAAATCTATAAAAATTGTAAGAAAGATTACTATATGTGTGGACTTATAACTTTTCATTTTTTATATACCTGAAATAGGAATAGGACAAAATGAAGTTATAAAAATTATATATGAAAACCAACCTAATATAACCCTTAATCCACCAAGTTTTTCATTAAAATTTTGTATTACAGGAGGATGTTCAATTTTTATTAGTGTCAAAATTAAGATTGCCCATACCAACCAATTTGTAGAACCAATATTAATTTGAGGGTAAACAATTTGTAAAATACCTATAGCACCGAATAAGAGCAATAGTCCGAATACAGTATACGCAATATATTTATGCTTTTCACCAAACATAGCATAGGAAATATGTCCTCCATCGAGTTGTCCTACAGGCATCATATTCAAAGAAGTAATCAACAAACCAAACCATCCTACACAAAGAAATGGATAATGGTAAATTTCATTCATTGGAGGAACAAAACTATTTGAATAAAAAGTGTAAGTTAATTTTTCAAGAATGTAGATAATAATATTATATCCAAATGTCAGACCAGTTTCTGGTATACCTGTTATTCTATATTCAGGGTGAATTTCATAAAGAAAATCAATTTTTGGAAGATGAGTGTATCCCCAAATTAGAATAATCAGTGAAACAATCCATCCTGAAATAGGACCTGCTATACCAATATCGAACATTGCTTTTCTTGAATTTACAGGACTTTTCATTTTAATAACAGCCCCCATAGTTCCAAAAGGATTTAAAAAAAGAAATGGAAACGGGATGTAAAATGGATAAGTGACTTTTACTTTGTGAAATTTTGCTGCAAAAAAGTGCCCAAATTCATGGGATGTAATTACAAGCATTATTAATATAGAATAAGTTAAACCGATCGAGAAATTTTCCAATTGATATGGATCTTGATTACTCCATCCGACCCCAGCAAGTGTAGTAGTAAAAAATGTTGCAATGAAAAGTAATATATTAATAAGAATAATTCCTTTTTTATTGCCACTTTTTATTTCACTTAAAATATTCTGATCATTCATTTCACTGTAGTCCTTTTTTAATTTATTTAATCATATAAAAATACCATTTTAAGATATATAATTATATTGCTTTTTTTATCATAATATGTAAAAATTCTTTTATGCATAAAAACAATATAGATGTAAATAAATTTCCTTTTAAGGATTTAAATCCTTACATTTTTGTTGTTATTATTATAATTATTGTTTTTTTCACTTATCAAATGTTAGGGAGTATTTTTGTCATGGTTGCTTTTGGAGAAAAGTTCTTGGAGTTAGAAAATATGTCATTGGGAAGATTTGTTACAATAATTTCTCAGTTCCTTTTAATCCTGTTTCCAGTGTATTTACTTAACTACTTAGCAGGTAATAATATACAAGATGGGTTTAGCTTAAGGAAAACTAATTTTATTTATTATTTACTTTCTATTGCTGGTATCATCATAATCCAACCTGCACTTCAATTTTATATGTTTCTGCAAGAAAAAGCAATTGAAAACTTACCTTTTAGTAATGAGATTTTAGAGTTAATAAAAAAAATATCTGAACAACTAGAAACATATACAGTAAAACTTGTTACTGCTAATAACTACAGTGATTTAATATTGATAATTTTTGCAGTTGCTCTTACACCTGCTATATGTGAAGAATTAATGTTTCGTGGATTGATTTTAAATTCACTTGTGAAAACAGAGAAAATAAAATATTCAATAATTTTAACTGGTTTAATTTTTTCAATTTTCCATTTCCATCCATTTAATATAATCCCATTATTTTTTCTTGGTATATATCTATCTATTGTAACTTATTATAGTAGAAGTATATATCCTGCTATTTTAGTCCATTTTATTAATAATCTCATTTCCATTCTTGCAGTTTATTTTTATGGTAAAGAAATTATTGATGATTATCAATTTATAGAAAACAATATTTATAGTTTTTCTATATTCACATTTGTTACTTTTATATTGTTTGTATTCATTACATATTATATTATTATAAAAGGAAAAAAGGATATGATGAATGAACAATCTGGCTAAGAGAACATTAATTAGTATAATTAGTATCCCAATAATTCTTGGTTTAGCTTTTTTAGGTGATATATATTTTTTAATCTTGTGCTTCATCTTACAGTTCTTTTGTTTATTAGAATTCTATAATCTTTTTGAAAGGAGTGGATTTAAACCTTTCAAATATTTATCAATAATTTTTTCTTTACTGCTTTTTTTAATTAAACATCTTGACATACCATATTTTTTCTTTATATCTTTTTTATTTCTTTTTTTAATTGTTACACTTGAAATTTTTAAAGGGAATAAATCTAATCCAATTAATGTGTTTCTTACTATCGGTGGAATTTTATATATAACAATCCCGTTTATTTTATTGAGTGAACTTAGTAGCAATTTTACTTATAAAATGGTATTTATATTATTTATTGTTATATGGTCTTCTGATACTATGGCATACTTTATAGGAAAATATCTTGGTAAACATAAATTAACAAAAATTAGTCCTAACAAGACAATAGAAGGTACAATTTCTGGATTTATTGCTGCTCTTATTAGCGCAATTATTCTCTCCAGAATTTACTTTGATGTGATAACGACATATGATGCTTTCATTATAGGTATTATAGTTGGTGTTTTTGGAGTGGTAGGAGATATATTTGAATCATTGATTAAAAGGTTTAGTGAAGTAAAAGATTCTTCTACAATTATTCCCGGTCATGGTGGTATGCTTGATAGATTCGACAGTTTGATTTTTGTGACACCAATAATTTATATTTATTTTCATTATCTAAGATAAATAAAAATTAACTTGAATTGAAACGATAATATAATAATTTTTGTAATAGTAAATTGTGATTGATATGCCTAAGAAGAAAAAATCGAATAAAAAGAAAGAAACGGACATAAAGTCTTTGAATAACATAAATGGTATTATTTCAGGTTTCTCTTCAGAAGAAGATATAGAAGCAGATGAACAAATATTAGAGAAGTTTAAAAGTTTAAAAAAGAAAAAGATAAAAATTGAATTAGTAAAAATTAAAAACCTAATAGGAAATCCAAAAATAAAAGATATTAATCGCTTAAATAGTGAATTAATACAAAAGGAATTGAATAGGCTTTATGAGTTATTAAATAAAAATCATATTTTTATTCATTTTAAAAATGAATATGATTTGAAAGAACAATACCGTTTTATAACTCAAGAGGTTTTAGAACAAAAAGTTGAAAAGCTTCCCAATGTTGATATGAAAATCAAATTTATTTATGAAGATTTTCATCCCGAAAAAGATATAATAGAGGAAGAAGAGGAGGATTAACTAATGGCAGTATATAGCAAAGATGTTAAGCTAAATATACCTGCAATTGATTTTGAATTAAAAGGTGTTGATGATAAAATGTATTGTCTTGATGATTTTAAGGATTATAAAATTCTTGTAATAATATTTATGTGTAATCACTGTCCCTATGTTAAAGCTGTAATAAAGAGATTAGTAGATTTACAGGAAAAATTACTCGATAAAGAGGTTAGATTTGTAGGCATAAATCCAAATGATGATGTTACTTATCCAGAGGATAGTTTTGAGAATATGAAAATATTTTATAAGGAGAATAAAATGAATTTCCCATATCTTAGAGATGAGACTCAAGAAATTGCTAAAGCTTATGATGCAGTTTGCACTCCTGATATTTATGTTTTTGATAGTAACAGGAGATTGAAATACAGAGGACGAATTGACGACAATTGGAAAGATGAAGAGCAAGTGAGAAACAAAGAATTAGAAAGAGCAATAAATTTACTTTTAGAAGGTAAGGAGATAGATTTTCAACAGAATCCTTCTATGGGTTGTTCGATAAAATGGAAATAAAATTAAATTACAATATATGCCACAATTAGTAATAGTGAGACACGGTCAATCCCAATGGAATTTAGAAAACCGTTTTACAGGATGGATAGATATAGATTTATCAGAAAAAGGTATTGAGGAAGCAAAAGAAGCAGGTAGAAAATTAATTGGGTTCAAGTTCGATAAAGCTTATACTTCAGCTTTAATAAGAGCACAGAGAACGCTTGATATTATTTTAGAGATTATAGGACAAAAAGACATTCCTGTTGAAAAAGATAAAGCTTTGAATGAGCGTATGTATGGTGATTTACAAGGAATGAATAAAGATGAAATAAGAAAAAAATATGGAGATGAGCAGGTTAGATTGTGGAGAAGAAGTTATGATGTCGCCCCACCAAATGGGGAAAGTCTTAAAGATACTGCTGCAAGAGTTATTCCATATTTTGAACAGAAAATTGCTGTTGATTTGAAAAATGGAAAAAATGTCCTTATATCTGCTCATGGTAATTCATTAAGAGCGTTAGTTATGTATCTTGAAAAATTGTCCAAAGAAGAAATTTTAGTTACAGAAATTCCAACTGGAGTCCCAAAGTTATATGAACTTGATGATAACCTAAATATTTTAAGTAAGAGATATCTATAGGAAATGCCTTCGCATAGAATCAAAAATATTTTATTTGATTTAGGTAATACACTAATTTTTTATGATTATTCTTATTTTTATGAAGGATTGGGTAAAATTGAAAAGAAACTTAATATTGCTAAGTTGAAAAAATATATTAAGGATAATGATTTAGGTAATCAATTGTGTAAAGGAAAGATTACAATCAAAGATTTTTTTAAAAAACTTAAAAGGAAATTTAATCTAAAAGTTAGTTTTGACGATTTTGTATATTTATATTCTGATATATTTTGGGTTAATAATCGAATGAAAAGTTTCTTAGAGAAAATCAATGCGCTCAAACAATTTAGGTTGTTTTTGATTTCCAACACCGATTCTACTCATATGAATTTTATACTAAAGAATTTTCCTTTCATTAAAATTTTTAAATACAAGATTCTATCTTACAAAATTGGGATGATTAAACCACAAAAGAAAATTTTTCTTTACACTCTTCAGAAATATAAATTGAAAAAGAAGGAAACATTACTTATTGACGATTTACCTATAAATGTGAGGGTAGCAGAAGAACTTGGTATTAAAGCAATTCGATATAAAACGCACGATAAATTTTTAAAATACTTTACCCGTATTGTTCGGAAATGACACTTCTTAGTAATATTAGAATATTTAGTGTATTCTCATTAATTATTATTTTATTTTCAAATGGGTTTGGTCAAGAATGTTGTAAGGATTTCAGTGGTTATAATTATTCTATATTAAATTATGAAATCATTAAAGGTGATTCCACAATTAAAATACTATATTATGAAATTGATATAAATATTTTATTAAATCCTAATAACATTATTGCCAAAACAAAATTATTATTGAAAAGAAAATCTATTAATTCTTCGTTTTTCTTAAATTTTAGCAACACACTTATTATCGATTCAATTATACTTAATAATCAACCTGCAAGTTTCAGTCATATAAATAATAGAATAATTTTTAACTATGCTTCTTTTGATAGTATTTTTAACCTTAGTATTTATTATCATGGTTTACCAATCCCAACTGGATTCGGTAGCTTTGTTTTCAGTAGCTTTGATAACAATCCTGTAATATGGTCTTTAAGTCAACCTTATGGTGCACAAGATTGGTTCCCATGCAAAAATTCCATTGAGGATAAAGCAGATTCTTCAAAAGTAATTATAACTTGCTCTGAAAATTTGATTGGGGTTTCTAATGGTGTATTAGAAAAAGTTATGAATAATGGTAATGGAACCAAGACATATTTTTGGAAAAGCTCTTATCCAATTTCAGTTTATCTAATTTCTATTGCCGTTAGTAATTATTTCGAATACAAAACTTATTATAAATATTCTCCGAACGATTCTTTATTGATAGTTCATTATGTTTACCCCTCTCAATTTAATAGTTTGAAAGGTCAACTTGATAAAACTATTAATATGATGGATTTTTTTTCAAGAATATATTCTCTATATCCATTTGTTAATGAAAAATATGGTCATGCTCAAGTCAATTTTAGTGGTGGTATGGAACATCAAACTATTACATCAATTGGTTCGTTTACTGATAATGTAATTGTACATGAGCTTGCTCATATGTGGTTTGGTGATTATATAACTTGTAAAGACTGGCATCATATATGGCTTAATGAGGGCTTCGCAACTTATTCTGAAGCTTTATATTTAGAAGAAACACTTGGTAAACAAGGGTATGATGAATTTATAAGAAATAGAATGAATTATGCTAAGAATGCTATAGGTTCTATATATGTTCAAGATATAAGTTCTTTGTATGAAATATTCAATCCTTATAGAAGTTATGCTAAGGGAGCAATTGTTTTACATATGTTAAGAGGAGTTGTCGGTGATTCGGTATTTTTCAGAATTTTAAGATATTATTTAAACGATTCTTTACTTGCTTATAATACTGCAACAACTGAAGATTTTGTTGAAATCTGTGAATCAGTAAGTGGTTTAGATCTTAACTATTTTTTCAATCAATGGATATACGGTGAAAATTATCCGAAGTATACAATTTCATGGAGTTATAGTCATTTATCTCAAAATATATATGAAGTTGATGTTATTATATCCCAAAGTGTTAATAGTAATCCAAAATTTTTTAAAATGCCTTTGGAAATTTTAATTAACACAAAAGAATCAGATTCATTATTTAAGGTTTTTAATGATACATTATTAGAGAAGTATACTTTTACAATTTATGGTGAGCCCCAAAAAGTTACAGTTGATCCATACAATAAAATTTTAAAAGATAAAACTGGGGACGAAATTTTTGAAAGAATTAGTTATTACCTTGGGCAAAATTATCCTAATCCTTTTAATTCTACAACAAAAATAGATATTGAAATTTTAGAATACACAGAAGTAAAACTAGAAATTTATGATATCTTGGGAAGAAAAATTGATGTGTTAATTAACGAAAAGCTCAAACCTGGAAAATATACAATAGGTTATACCCCTAAAAATTTATCCACGGGATTATATTTCTATAAACTATCAACCCAACAATTTACAGAGACAAAAAAAATGGTATTTGTACAGTGAAAAAGAGTTTTATTTTCTTTATAATTAATTAACATAATATATAAAATGAATAAATATTTTTTAACATTTTTGGTAATGTTAGTGGCTTTTTCCACTGCATTTAGTCAATATTTTGAATCGGGAGCTGAATATTGCTCTTATAAGAAATCTAATACTCCTCAATTAATCGATTTTTTATCGCCTAATTCTCCAAAACATTCTTATGATGTATTAGATTATAAATTGAACTTGGATATATATAATTGTTTTAAAAGTCCATATCCAAAAACTTTTTCTGGTTCTAATGAAATCAAATTTAAAGTTGATTCTACTTTAAATAACATTACTTTAAATGCTGTCAATACTTCTCTTGCAATTGATTCTGTAAGATTATTGGGAGGTGCATTATTAACATTCACACATACTAATAATATTTTGACTGTTAATTTAGATAGAACATATGTTCCTGGAGAAATTGTTAGGATTAAAATTTATTACAGACACATAGCAACATCTAACGATGGTGCTTTCTATACATATCAAGGTATAGTTTTCACTGATTGTGAACCGGAAGGAGCACGGAAATGGTTCCCTTGCTGGGATAAACCTTCCGATAAAGCTACTGTTGATATTACAGTAAAGGTTCCCTCTAATGTTAGACTTGGTTCTAATGGAAGATTAAATGATTCTACAGTAATAGCTGATACTATTTATTATCATTGGATTAGCAGAGATCCTGTTGCAACATATTTAGTTGTACTAACTGGTAAAGTCAATTATAATATGGATATTGTATATTGGCATAAAATTTCAAACCCTTCTGATAGTATTCCCATTAGGTTTTATTTTAATACCGGAGAAAGTTACCAGACGGCTAAAAATATTATTTTGACAATGACAACTTTTTATTCTGAACTTTTTGGAGAACATCCATTTGAGAAGAATGGTTTTACTGCAATACCACCTGGTGCAGGCTTTACTTGGGGAGGTATGGAAAATCAAACCCTTACTACTTTATGTTCTTCTTGTTGGACTGAAAGTATTGTATCTCACGAGTTTGCTCATCAATGGTTTGGTGATATGGTTACATGTGCTACATGGGCAGATATTTGGATAAACGAAGGGTTTGCTTCTTTTATAGAAGCAATTTGGTTAGAAAGGTCTGGAGGATATACTGCTTACAAAAATAAAATAAACTCGTTCGCATCAAATTATTTATCTAATAATCCTGGATGGGCAATTTCAGATCCTAGTTGGGCAGTAAATACTCCGTCAACAAGTGTTTTATTTAATTATGCAATTACCTATTGTAAAGGTGCATGCGTATTACATCTATTGAGATATATACTTGGAGATACCGTCTTTTTCAACACGATAAAATCTTATGCATTAGATACAATAAATTTTAAATATCAATCAACAACTATTGGTGATTTTAATGTTAAAGTTAATCAAGTTACAGGTAGTAATTATAACTGGTTCTTTAATGCCTGGATTTTTCAACCAAATCATCCTGTTTATGCAAATACTTATAACATTGCAAATGTTGGAACAAATACCTGGAGAGTTAATTTTGTAGCAAAACAGACACAGACAAATGCTGGGTTCTTCCCAATGTTATTACCAATAAAAATTAGTTTTTCAATGGGTCCTGATACTCTAATAAAAGTGATGAATAATGTTAATAATCAAATGTATACTTTTTTCTTCAACAGACAACCAATAAATGTGCAGTTTGACCCCGATAACATGATAGTACTTAAAACTGCTACTCTCTCTGTTAGTACAAATGAGATGTCGTTGGAAGTTCCAAATGATTATAGGTTATATCAGAACGAACCCAATCCTTTTAATCCTGTAACAATTATAAATTTTGACTTACCTGTAGATGAATTTGTTAGATTAAATGTTTTCGATATTAATGGAAGGCTAATTAAATCTCTTGTAAATGAATACAGGCAAGCAGGAAAATATTATGTGGAATTTAATGCAGATGGATTATCATCTGGATTATATTTTTATAGATTAGAGACTAAAAATTTTGCAGATTCAAAAAAAATGATTTTAGTAAAATAGTTTCTTCGAGTGATTTTTATAGTATATTGAAGAAGTATTATATAATCTTATACTTATATTAAATACATTCAATTATTTAAAAATTAGATTTTATATGTAAATTTCTTTTTTGATGTATATAAAGTATATTTAAAATTTATAATTTTATTATTAAAATTATATTTAAAGGAACTTAAAAAGTGGACAATAACGGTCAACAAATTCAACTGGAAAATCAGGTTAAAAAATTAACCTCTTTGCATCCCTCAGATAGTTTAAAGGATTATATCAATATCATAAGAGCAAACTTATTTATGGTTGTTATCATATTTATCGCTTCAGTTCTTGCAACTGTATTGTATGTTACAAGTGCTCGTGATATATATAAAGCTACGACAACTTTGAAAATAAGTAAACCACAAGGGAGCATACTTACAGGAGCTTTGTTACCTGAATTTCAAGAGTTCCAGAATGATAGATATATTTCTAATGAAATAGAAATTCTAAAAAGTTATAAAATTAGGGAATTAACCGCGACAACGCTTTTAGATAGTTTCAAAACTCACCCAAATAAATCAGATTTTTATCATATACTAAGTAAAACTGAAGAGGGTATTCAAGAACCAATCCCTCTTATTTCGCTAGCTAAGGCACTTGGAGGTATTGTTAGTGTCAATCAAAAAAGAGGGTTGGATATTGTTGAAATATCTGCTGAAAGCCCCTCTAAGTATGAAGCAAAATTAATTGCTGATGTTTATGCTAATGCATATCTCAACTATAGTTTAATTTTTAGTAGAAGAGAAGTTACTGCTATAAGGGAGTTTCTTGAAGAAGAAAAAGCAAATAAATCCAATGAACTTGCCAATGCAGAAACCGCTTTAATGGATTATATGCAAAGAGGTGGGGTGATTTTCTTAGATGAATATTCAAAAAATTTGGTAAATCAAATTTCTAGCTATGATGCTGCAAAGGATGCAACTGAAGTTGAACTTAAAACAAAACAGAGAGCATATGACCAAGTAAAAGTTGAACTAGAAAAAATTGATGCTAATCTTCCAACTTATATTGAGAGTAAGATAAGTGAACCATATTTTATAGAGTTACAAAAGAAAGTAGCAGAGTTAGAAATTCAAAAAGAAATTGATGTCTCCGTTCCAAAGGATGAATCATTAAAACAAAGAGTGATATTAGAATATGATAAAAAACTTGAACCATTAAAGAAATCACTGAAAGAAAAAGAGGAAATTGTAAGGGCAGGAATTTATACAAATACACCAGAAGAGAGAAAGGATTTAGCGCAAAAATTTCTTGATTTAGGAATTGAAATACAGTCGCAAAAAGCAAAATTAGGCTCTTTATCAAGAATGCTCAATAAATACGAGAGTGAGTTTGCAAAAATTCCTGATAAAAGTATAGAACTTGCTCGTTTACAAAGAGCAAAACAATCCTCTGAAAAATTGTATTTAACATTAGAAGAAAAATATCAAGAAGCTCTTATAAATGAAAGATCGCAGCTCGGAAATGTTAATATTATTGATGAAGCACAACCACCAACTAGTCCTTCTAAACCAAACCGTCAACTGATAATTATTGCAGGTTCTATACTTGGATTGGCTTTAGGAATCGGTTTTGCTTTTCTTAGAAATTACTTAGATAGATCTATTAAAACCCCCGAAGACTTGGAAAACAGAGGAATTTCAGTTCTTGCTTGGGTACCTTCAATCGAAGAATTGAGAGAACTTGGTTCTTCTCATATCGAATTTATTGTTGCAAATAAACCCACAGCATCAGCATCAGAATCATTTAAAGCACTACGTACGAGAGTAAGTTTTTCAAAATTAGAAGAAGTACCATTAAAATCGATAGTCATAACAAGTTCAATCCCTGCTGAAGGTAAAACTACAGTTGCTTTGAATCTCGCTGGTAGTTTTGCACAAGCAGATAAAAAAGTACTTTTACTTGATTGTGATCTCAGAAAGCCAAGAATACACTCTATTTTCGAATCACAAAGATTTCCTGGTTTAAGTGACTATTTATTTGGTAATGTATCTTTGGGAGATATTACTAGAACTACAAAAGTTGAAAATCTTTATTATATTACAAGTGGCACTATTCCTCCTAATCCATCAGAAATGTTGGGTTCAAAACAAATGAAAGAATTTTTGGAATCTGTAAAAAAAATATATGATTATATAATTGTAGATTCACCACCTTTTATTTCAGTTACTGATGCAGAAATTTTATCAAGATTATGTGATGGAACAATTATAGTTATTCAAGCTAGTAAAACACCTATGGATGCATTTGCAAAAACTTACGAAAGAATTATGACTTCTGATCCATCAAAATTTTTAGGGACGGTACTTAATAATTTCAATTTTAAAGCAATGTATGGTTATTACTATAACTATTACTACTATTATTCGAAACCAGAAACTTCTAAAGTCAAAGATTTGAAAACTAAAGGAAAGGTAAAAACTCTTGACTAATGAACACAAAGTTATTTTATAGAAGAAATATACAGTTAAATAGATGTCCGAATTGTAATGAAATAGCAACTTTGCGTAGAAGTAGATCAAGAAATATCACAGAGAAAATTTTGAAAAGATTAAAGTATGCTCCTTATGTTTGCAGAAATTGTGGATGGCGTGGAAAAATTTTTTCTTATAGGTTTGCAAAGAATTTCTTTCAATTATTAATTATTTATACTATAATAGTAGTAGTAGCAGTTTACATTGTCAAAAAATTCTTAGCAAGTTATTTCAATTGAAAATAATATATTAACATTTTGAAAGCGTGGTTTGTGTTAAGAACTAAACCGAGGAATGAGAAAAAAGTGTATCAACAAATAATTTCTAAAGATATAGAAGTTTTCCTTCCATTATTACAAACAGTTAGAATTTGGTCTGATAGGAAAAAGAAAATATTTGTCCCAC